>JANTFM010000065.1 GCA_024763475.1 Acidobacteriota bacterium
TTTCGATACGAGCAGAGTCTTCGATTCACTCTTCTTTGACGAGCTCTCCGTCTGCTCCTTCGAGTCGACGCCGGACTGGATTCCCCGGGACGATCCAGCGTCCCACTCGATCCACCTCGGTGGCGGCTATCTGCCGACCTGGGCCGCCGACTGGATGCAGCGTCTCGACGAGGAGGGGCTCACCTCAATCGATTGGGACTCCCAGGCCGACTCTGCCGGAACGGGCACGCGCTATGACCTTGTGGACGGTCTTGTCTCCGCCTTGCGCGCGGATCACGACTTCTCCGGAGCGGAATGCCTGATCGCCGAAAGCGGCGAACCGCCTCTGACAGATCCGGGCAGCGTTCCCCCCGCCGGAGAGGGACGCTACGTATTGACGCGCGCGCGCAATGGCTGCGGCGCGGGAGACTATGGCTCCAGTACGCTTCCGGAGGATCCCCGGAGAGGGTTGACGGATGGTGCTGCCTCGGCACCCGATCCCGATCCCTGTCCCTGAGGATCAGGCTCGCGGACTATGCCGAGCGGGTTCTTGAGCGCCGACGCGAGCGGGCGGCTCCGGCCCGCGAGTTCTGGCGGCCCTCCGGGTTGCGTTTGTTCCGGGAGGGGCGCCCCCCACCGGTCTGGGAGCGCGACCGGCCCGGCTGGGAACGTCCGGCGCCACCTCGGGCGGCCCCACCTCGACCGTTCTTGATCGGCTCAGCCTGGATCCTCGGGTCGGGAGCAAAGGCGCTCAGCACGTCCCTGGGCAGCTCCTGCTTCAACAGTCGCTCGATATCGCGCAGCAGCTTGTGCTCGTCGATGCAGACCAGGGACACGGCTTCACCCTCGTGCCCGGCGCGGCCCGTGCGGCCGATGCGATGGATGTAGTCCTCGGGCACGTTGGGTAGCTCGAAGTTCACGACATGGGGCAACTGGTCGATATCGAGGCCGCGGGAGGCGAGATCTGTTGCGACCAGCACCTGGACATCTCCACTCTTGAAGGCGGCGAGGGCTCTCGTGCGCGCCTGCTGGCTCTTGTTGCCATGGATGGCTGAGGCGTTGATGCCGTCTCGTCCGAGCTGTTGGGCAAGGCGGTTGGCGCCGTGCTTCGTCCGGGTGAAGACAAGCACCTGGCGCCAGTTCCGTGAGCGGATCAGGTGACTCAGCAGCTCCCGCTTGCGGAGCTTGTCCACGGGGTGCACGACCTGCTCGATGCGGTCGGCGGTCGTGTTGCGCCGGGCGACTTCGACCAGGATGGGCTGGTTGAGCAGGCGGTCCGCGAGCTTCTTGATCTCGGCCGAGAACGTGGCGGAGAAGAGCAGGCTCTGTCGCTGACTGTTATCCGGCAGCAGGGCGAGTACCCTGCGGATATCGTGGATGAAGCCCATGTCGAGCATGCGATCGGCCTCGTCGAGCACGAGGATCTCGATCTTCGACAGGTCCAGGGTCCTGCGATTGGCGTGATCGAGCAGTCGGCCTGGAGTAGCGATCAGGATATCGACGCCGCGGCGCAGGGTGTCGATCTGCGGGTTAATGCTGACGCCGCCGAAGACCACAGCCGATGTGAGCCGCAGGTGGCGGCCATAGGTCTTCACGCTCTCTGCCACCTGAGCGGCGAGTTCCCGCGTGGGTGTCAGGACCAGCGCTCGCACGGGGCGTTTGCCCCCACCGCGATTGCGGGCGTTGAGGTGCTGCAGCATGGGCAGGGTAAAGGCGGCGGTCTTGCCGGTGCCGGTCTGGGCGCCGGCGAGGACGTCGGCTCCCTCGAGGATCACAGGGATCGTTTTCTCTTGAATGGGAGTGGGCTCGGTGTAGCCCTGGTCGTGGATCGCGCGCAGCAGCTCGGCCGATAGGCCGAGAGAATCAAATGACATCGAGAGGTCTCTCCAGTCGTGGCCCGTTCCGCGACAGTTGGCGCGGATTCCGGTCCGGGCTGGATTTATAGGGGGGGTAGCGAGCCATTCGCCATGGGTGCCGACCGGTCGGGCACCTGAGAGGGCTGGACTATAGCAGGTTTGCAGCTAGTCGCTCGTTTTCTTTTTTTTCATCTTCTTCTTTGGCTTGGGACCTGTCTTGTGGGCCGCCTTACTCTTTGCTTTGTCATGTAGGCTGCTGCCGGCACGAGTACCAGTACCAGTACCAGGACCAGTGCCAGGGGCACTACCAGGGCCAGTACCAGGGCGTGTGTGTTTCTTTCCAGCAGGGGAGCCTGCACGGGTGATACCGAGGCGTTGGCCGCAGACCCAGGTCTTCTTCAGGTCATGGAAGACTTCCTTCGGCATGCCCAGGGGGAGATCGACAAGACTGTAGTCATCATGAATGTCGATGCGTCCGATGTGCTCGCCATCGAGGCCGGCCTCGTTCGCGATGGCTCCGACGATGTTACCCGGCTTGACTCCATGGGTGTGGCCGACCTCCAGGCGGAAGCGTTCCCAACCTTTCTCGGGTCGACTCGGGAGCCTGGACTGGCGTGGCCCGCTGCGCTCGTTGCGTTCCCGAACGGGCCGCTTCTCTCTTGCGGGGAGGCGCTCGCGCGCTGGGGAGACGGGGCGCTCCTTCTCGGGCTCGAGCAGCAATTTCCGGTCGCCGAGGGACATCTTCGCCAGCGCCGCGGCGATCTCGAGCGCGGGAACGTCGTGCTCCTGCTGATACTGCTCCACCAGGCTTCGCATGAAATCGAGTTCGCCTGCGGCGCGGGTATCGCTGATGCCTTGCTTGAAATCGGCGATGCGCTTGTTGTTCACCGTTTCTGTCGTAGGAAGCTGCAGGCGTTCGATCTTTTGCCGCGTCGCTCTCTCGATGGCGGAGAGCATGCGTCGTTCCCGGGGCGCGACGAAGAGGATGGCATCGCCCTGATGTCCGGCGCGGCCGGTGCGGCCGATGCGGTGAACGTAGGCCTCCGTATCGTAGGGAATGTCGTAGTTGACGACGTGGCTGATGCGCTTGACATCGAGTCCGCGGGCGGCGACGTCGGTCGCCACGAGGATGTCCAGTGAGCCCCGCTTCAGCCGATCCACGGTCTGCTCCCGCTGCTTCTGAGCCATGTCTCCATTGAGGGCAGCGACGGCATAGCCGCGTGCTTCGAGTCGCGCCGCGAGTTCGACGGTGGCCGTCTTGGTGCGCACGAACATCAGCAGGGCTTCGAAGGGCTCGACCTCGAGGATCCTGGTCAGGGCGTCGAGTTTGTGCAGGCCGCTTACCAGCCAGTAGCGTTGACGAATCGTCTCCGCGGTGGCCGTGCGGTTCTTGATCGCAATCTGCTGAGGATCGCGCAAGTGACGGCGAGCGATGCGCCGGATCTCTTCGGGCATGGTGGCCGAGAAGAGGGCCATCTGGCGCGTCTTCGGCGTCTGCTCCAGGATCCAGTCGACATCGTCGATGAAGCCCATGCGCAGCATCTCGTCACCCTCGTCGAGGACGAGCGCCTGGAGGGAGTCGAGCTTGAGGGTTCCCTTGCGCATGTGGTCCATCACGCGGCCAGGCGTTCCGACCACGACATGCACACCGCGCCTTAGCTGGCGGATCTGTCCGATGTAGTCCGAGCCACCGTAGATCGGCAGCACGTGAAAGCCCTTGATACGGGATGCGTAGCGCTGGAAGGCTTCGGCGACCTGGATCGCCAGTTCACGGGTCGGGGTGAGCACCATCACCTGTACGGCCTTGTTCTCGATCTCGAGACGCGCGAGCAGGGGTAGCGCGAACGCCGCGGTCTTTCCGGTGCCGGTCGGCGCGTGTCCGATCAGGTCGCGGCCGCCCAGCAGGTGGGGAATGGTCTGGGCCTGAATCGGTGTTGGCGTCTCGTAGCCGACCGTCTCGAGCGCTTTGAGCAGTGGCTCGGGCAGATTGAGATCGTGGAAGGTGGCCACAGCGGGGCTGTCAATGGACATCGCTTTGTACCTGGAGAAGGTGGAGAGGAACGTTCGTGGTGTGCGCAACCAGGATGGGCGCCGCCGGACGGTACGTCATCGAGTGCGGAGTATAGCCCCCTGTCAAACGAATGCAATCCAGGGACTCGGGCCAAGCGCAGTGCCGTATCCGGAGTGACGGATCGGCGGCCCCTTACGATCTCGTTCCGTCGGGGATAGGAGACACGCAAACGATGGGCGAATTCGGTCTGCGTGAGCCGGAGAGGCTTCAAGAACTCCTCAAGCAGCATTTCGCCAGGATGCGTAGGTCGCCAGGATGCGTAGGCGGACGGTTCCGGGGAAGCCTCCTTGCTACGCTTGGGCTAGAGCCCGCACGCCTCGGCTGCCGAGATGGGCTGGTAGAGCAGCATATGCAGGAGATTGTCCTGGAAGGTCGGGTTGTGGACCAAGGCCAGGTGTTTCTCGCAGATAAATCCGGCAAGGGCGTCGGCGAGCGTGGTTCTCGCGACGCCGGCCTCTCCGGTGGGGATGGCGCCGAGCAGGCTCGACTTGGTGACCTTGCCGTCACCGGGCTCGAAGTAGAGCAGGTCGAGGTCGACGCCCTCCGGCGGGTTGCGCACCGACCGCATCCTGAAGCGAAGCGCGGACTTGCCGTGCTCTTCCTCGACCAGGAGGGCTCGCTGGGTCCGCTTGCAGTCTCCCCCGAGCAACATCGTGCGAACCGAGCGCGGCATCGGCGCCGCGGCCAGGGCGTGATGAAAGGCGGCAGCCCGTTTGAGTTCCTGGCCGAAATGTCTCTCCAGCAGCTGGTGGCGCTGCTGGTATTGCTCCTCTCCGGCCCCGGGATGGTGATCGAGGAAGCGTTGACGCATTCCTGCCTCGTGGCCGGGATCGAAGATGCCCCACCCCTGCGTCTTCCAGGTGGCGAGATCGTAGACATCGATGGGCGCTGGCGAACCGTCCCGGAGAAAAAGGACCGGTGCCAGCGGCGAGGGCATCAACTGGTACATCGATGGCATCGTGGCCAAGGCCTCCGGCGGGATCTTGGTGAGGCCTACCCGATCCCCGAGGATGCAGGCTTTCAAGGCGAAGACCGAGCCGAGGTTCGGTGTCCCCAGCAGGATGAGTTGTTTGACGGAAGCAGCGCCCGCGAAATCCGGCGTCGCTGCGGCATCGTCGAGAACGTAGCGCTCCCCGTAGAGGATGTAGTAGCGGGCGATCAGCCCGCCCATGGAGTGGGCAACAATATCGACCTTGAGTTCCGGCTCATTGTACAGTCCGCGAATCTCCGCAATCCGCTGGCCGAGGCGGGCGGCGTTCTTCGCGTTATCAAGACGCCAATCGTAGAAGAAAGGAAAACAGGTCGCCCGCCGGTAGGGTGAGCTCTGGGAGGACTCCCTGGCGTAGCCGCCTTGCTCCTCCAGGGTCCGCAGGATGCTGCCGTAGACATCGACGCCCGCGACCTTCTCGACGAAGCCCTCCGCCTCGAGGTGTTCCGTGTGATCGCCTGCCTCGATCGGTAGAGCAAAGCGGGAGCCAATTCTTCCCCCGAGCAGCGCGCGCATGTCGCCCCAAACGACATCCCCGCTCTCGCTGTCGACAAGCCGAGATCCCATCAGCCCGTGGATCACCACAACGGGGCGCCGGCCCTCCTCGCGGCTCGCCCATCTCCGGTAGAGCCGACCCAGATCGGGTTTGCTGGTACTTGCGCATGCGGCACTCACGAGGAGCAGGAAGAGGAGGGCCAAGCGTAGGGTCTTGAACATGTCAGCTGGTCTCGCAGGCTCGGGTGAATGCTGCCTCCTGATCGTTTCAGACGCTTCGTTTCTCGGCGAGAAGCTATGTTAGTCGATTTTCTGCTACGTTATGCGGGTCTTGGCGAGATGACCGCGAAAGCCATCTACGCGGGACCTGCCGAGATGATCGGGAAAGGGAAAGGAGCGGAGTGTGAAGCGCTCGTTAGCCGAGAGAACAGGAGAAGCCCTGGAGCACGCCTTCGCTCTGGCACGGGAGATTGTCCGCGCGGAAGAGGAACTTCCGGCCGGAACGAGCGCCGATGTCTCCGGTGGCATTCATCTGGGACCCGCAGGCCACGAGCTGAGTGAGGTCCTGGAGGCTCTGCGCCGGGTGGTCAGGGCGACCCCGTCTTCGGCCGGGCCGCGTTTCTTCAATCAGCTCTTCGGTGGGCGCGTTCCGGTGGCGACACTGGCCGAGATCCTGACGACCCTGACCAACACCTCGATGTACACCTTTAAGGTCGGCGGGCCGCAGATCCTGATCGAGAAGGAGGTTGTGGCTCGCATGGCGGCCCGGGTGGGCTACGCGCAGGGCGAGGGAATCCTGGCCCCGGGAGGATCTCTGGCCAACCTGACGGCGATGATCGTTGCCCGCAACGAGGCCCTTCCGGAACTCCGGGAGCGCGGTTTCGAGGGTGGCCGCCACACGGTCTACACCTCGGAGGCCGGCCACTATTCCACGAAGAAGAATGCGGGACTCACGGGGCTCGGGCGGGGCAACGTGCGCGAGGTGGCGACCGACCGCCGCGGCCGCATGGATGTTGCTGATCTCAAGCGCCTCCTTGCGGAAGATCGCGCGGCGGGATTCTGTCCGATCATGATCAATGCGACCGCGGGGACCACCGTGCTTGGCGCCTTCGACCCCCTGCGGGAGATCGCGGAGCTTGCAGCCGAAGAGCGCGTGTGGCTTCACGTCGATGGTGCGCTGGGCGGATCCGTGCTCTTTTCCGAGAGGCACAGGGCGTTG
The DNA here is from genome assembly GCA_024763475.1 of Acidobacteriota bacterium. Lineage (GTDB taxonomy): Bacteria > Acidobacteriota > Polarisedimenticolia > J045 > J045 > JANTFM01. The sequence continues at coordinate 6,609 of JANTFM010000065.1, forward strand.
CTCGAGGCTGCGGACCAGGCCGATTCCTTCACCTGGAACGCGCACAAGATGATGGGTGTACCGCTCTCGTGCTCGGCGATCCTGATGAAGCGGAGAGGTCTCCTGGACAAGCATTTCAACGAGCGCGCGACGTACCTGTTCCAGGCCGATGCCGACGAGCTGAACCCGGGAACCCGCTCCATCCAGTGCGGCCGGCGCAATGACGCGCTGAAGGTGTGGGCGGCGTGGTTGTTTCACGGCGACGAGGGCTTCCGGGAGCGGGTCGATCGCCTCTTCGCGCTCGCTTCCTACGCGGCGAAGCAGATCGACGCCGATTCCGCGTTTGAGCTGCTTGCACGCCCCGAGTCGATCAACGTGTGTTTCGAGCTCAAAGGACATTCCTCGGCCGAGATCTGCCACCGTCTCGATGAGGAGCGCCGACTGAAGATTGGTTTTGGCCAGGTGGGCGAGCGCGAGGCGATCCGTCTCGTGTGTATCAACCCGGACCTCGACGAACGGGATCTCGACAGGGCGCTCGACGAGATCAAGACGGTGGGTGCGCGGGGACCAGGAGTGAGCTCCGCATAGTGCCGGTGCCCCATTGTTGGCAGGATCAAGACGGTGGGTGCACGGGGACCAGGAGCGAGCTTCTCGTAGTGCCCGTGCCCCATTGCTGGCAGGCAACGCTTGCCGGAAGAGTTCATGATCCCGTCGCTTACAGCTTCGGGCTCTCTCGACGACGGCGCATGATGAGTCCGGGACTGGGAGGCGGATGCTTACTGGCTGGTGTGAACGCTGAAGGAGAGATCGATGGTCGTGCTCGTCACGGGAGCTACAGGTTTCGTCGGCCGAAGACTCGTCGCGCGCCTGCGCGAGAGCGGACATGAGCTGCGGGTTCTGACCCGAAACCCTGGAAACGCGCGGCGTCTGCTCGAGGGATGTGAGCTGTTCGAATGGCCGGACGTGGCGCTGCCCCCGGACGCCGCCGCTTTTGCCGGCGTGCAGGCCGTGATTCACCTCGCCGGAGAGAATGTTGCGGGGTTCTGGACCCGCGCGAAGCGCGCGCGGATCCGCGCATCGCGGGTTCTGGGGACGAAGGCTCTGGTTGCGGGACTTGCGCGAAGCAATCCCAGGCCGCGGGTGTTGGTCTCTGCCAGCGCGATCGGCTACTACGGCGATCGCGGTGACGAGCTTCTCCGCGAGCCTTCCCATTCCACGCCGGATTTCCTCGCGCAGGTCTGCCAGGATTGGGAGGGCGAGGCCCTTCGTGCGCGAGAGCACGGTGTCGAGGTCGTCATCCCGCGGATCGGCATCGTCCTCGGGAAGGGCGGGGGAGCCCTCGCGGCGATGGAGCTGCCCTACAGGCTCGGTGTTGGGGGCCCCCTCGGCGCGGGGCGCCAGTGGTGGTCATGGATTGATGTGGAGGACCTTGTCTCGCTGCTGATGTTCGCGCTTCAAGAGCCGCCCGCCACAGTGGGTCGCGCTAAGGCTCAGACCGGGCCCGACCCAATGCCTGAGGCTGACGTATCAGCGGGACCTGGCCCGATGTCTGAGGTTGACGTGTCCGTGGGGCCTGATCCGATGTCTGGATCTCGCAGGGGGTCGGGGGCTGACACTCGAGCCGGGGCAGGCGGCGTCTTGTGCGGGATTTTCAATGCGGTCGCGCCGCATCCCGTTCGTCAACGGGAGTTCGCGGCGGCTCTCGGGAAGCAGTTGGGGCGTCCATCCTTCATGCCTGCGCCCGCGCCGCTCTTGCGGGCCGTCGTGGGGGGGTTCTCCTGGGAGTTGCTCTCGAGCAAGAGGGTTGATGCGCGGAAGGTCCTCGACGCGGGTTTCGTTTTTCGCTCCCCGCGTCTGGCGGACGCTCTTTCGCGGATCTACCCCTGAGCCCAGCCTTCTCGGGATGTTTGCCAGTGGCGCAGGCTGAGACTCGACTCGCCAGTGTTGCAGGCTGAGACTCGGGTCGCCGGTGGCGCAGGCTGAGACTCGACTCGCCAGTGATGCAGGCTGAGACTCGGGTCGCCAGTGATGCCGGCTGAGACTCGGCTCGCCAGTGATGCGGGCTGAGACTCGGGTCGCTAGTGATGCAGGCTGAGGCTCGGTTCGTCGATATTCACTGTTGCCGTGCCATTGTCTTTCGTGCAGCTGACCGAGTAGAGGGGGCTTGTCATGAGGACATCGTAACTGCCGTCCTCTTCGACGGTGAGCAGGCCGCTCTCGAGGCAGATCGGGCCCGGCAGGGGCTCGGTGAGGTCCGGGTCGATGGCGGGGCAGGTGTTTGCGCCCTGGACCGTCACAACGGAGTCGATGCTGAGTTCGATACAGTTGTAGCTGCCGACGGGCACCTGGAAGACGTCCATCAGCCCCTCGCCAGATCGGTAGTCGAGGAAGTCGATCGTCACGGGATCGTCCGCGCTGGCGAGCGTCACCGAGTCGCTGCCGTTGCTGTTGTAGAGCACAAGGGAGTTGAAGGTGACGTTCATCTCGTCCGCGATCCCGGCCGCCTTGTCGTTGGGGACGGTGTTGATGTAAAAGCTCAGCGCGCCGGTCTTCTCGACGGCGTCGCCACTATCAGAATTGCAACCGAGCGTGAGCAGCATCGCGCCACCCAGCAGGATCATCAGGGCCAAAAGACCTTTCTTCATTTCCAGTCTCCTCATTCCGTGGCAGGCGGGCCTTCGCTGCCTCCGCAATCAGAGGAGAATCTAGATCCGCAATGGTTTACGGGCAATCAATCCCTTCTCTTGAGTGGCCGGAAGAGTCCTCGCCGAGCGTGCCCCCGCAGGAGTTTTCCGCCCGGGCCAGGTAATAGCGTGCGCGTCCCGGAGCGGGGTCGATGGGATCCTCGGCGCTGAGGTCCATCTCGTTGCTCTCGAGGCACTCCGCAGTGAACAGGTCTGCCGGATCCTCCGGCCGGACAAAGTCGTAGACCAGAACCTGTTCGCCTCCTGGATCTGCCGGGGCGGACCAGGTGAAGAGGATCGTGGACTGGGCGAGGAGTTGTTGCGCGTCGCTTGGGGGCGTCCAGAGAGAGTCGTCCGAGGGCCGACAGTCGTCGGTGTTGAGCACCTGGTCGCCGTCCATGTCCAGGTCGCAGACGTCGCCCGCGAGATCCAGGTCGAGGTCCGCCTGGTCTGGATTGGGATCGTTGGGACAGTTATCGCAGGGATCCTTGACGTCATCACCGTCTGCATCCGGCAGGCCGGGATCTCCCGGGCACACGTCGAAGTGGTTGTCGACGATCACGGAGATGACCCGTCGTCCCGCGTTGCCGGCGACGTCGAAGGTGTAGATCTCCATCGCGTAGACGCCGTCCGGGAAGGTCGTCGTGTCCCAGTGAAGGGTCGTCAGGCCCTTCCCCGGCGTGACCGGCTGACTGTCCACCAGCACTTCGCTTTCGCGCTGCTTGGGCGAAACCGAGACGAATCCGCTGACCAGCCATACCTGCCCCCGATACGCGACGGAAGGGTAGCCCCCGCGGGGAGTCCAGGTCGTCTCGCCCGATGTCCCGGAATCCGGGTCGATGTAGGAGAAGCTGTGATGGTCACGCCCGCCCTCGTTCTTCTGGCCGTCCTTCCCGGTCAGGTAGTGGCCGTAGCCAAGGCGATCATCGGCCGTCCCGTACTCGCCGTCGTTTCCTGAGTCCCACGGGAGTAGTAGCAGGGTCACGGATTCCCCGCTGCGCATCTCGCCCTCGTAGTCGTCCCAGGTGAAGCCGGGCGTGCCTGGGCGGAGGTAGTCATCGCCGGGATCTTCCGGCGTCCCGTTGTCCAGCTTGTCAAAGCCGTGGGTGAACTCGGTGACGGTGTAGCCGTTGTCGACCGTGCAGCCCGCCCCCTGCTCGGCGAGATGCTTGCGCAAGCCCGAAGCCAGGCTCCCAAAGCTGGTTCCGTCCTCGCGGCTGGTGTTCATCTTCTCCGCGAGCTTCTTGGCCATCTTCAGGTTGCGGTCCGGGGATGCCGGATCCGTGTAGAGGCGTTCGTCACTTTCGGCCAGGCGGTGCAGGCCGTTCTTGGCAGCCGTCGGACCGCAGTAGTTGTTGCCCCCCGAGCTGCTGTTCGAGCCGACGTCCGTCTGCTGCTCGGAACCCAGGCCTTCCTGTTCGACGTGACGGGAACGCATCGCTTCCTCATCGGCCAGGACGCGGAGTTCGACTCGCTCGGCATCTTCATCCGTCACGTTGACATCGATCGGCTGGATACCAAGGAGTTTCTGGAGCGGCAGCACGGAGTCCGGATCGGAGACAGGTGGCGTCAGCTCCGGCCAGATATCGAAGAAGGACTCGCCCACGAAGGGCGGTTCCCCACCGACCTGTCCCTCCATCTCGAGTTTGAGGGTCAGCCGTTGGTCCAGCGGCGGATCCCAGAGGATGACCTCCCAGCCAAAGCCGCCCTCGAGGCGGTTTCTCTCGTCGGGGAGATCGGCAAGATCCCAACCGGGTGGCACGGGATCGTTCGGGTCGAAGTCGCTCCCGATCGGAATCCAGCTTCCCCCGCCATCCATGCTGTAGGAGAAATGTGTGGCGGTGACGTACTCATCCCGCTCGCCGAGTTCGGTGGCCTGCAGACGCAGGCTCAGCCGGCAGCTCCCTCCGGAGTCCATGCATGCTTGTTGCGATTCGGCGCCTTCGCAGAGATCGTCGAGCACGCCATTCGGCAGGTCGCAGCGCTCGCGCGGCTCGACCAGGATGCGGTCTTCCTCGATGGGTAGAACGAGATCGCGCCCGATCAGGCGGCTGGTCTTTGCCGGACGGGTCAGGAGCGGCTCGAAGGGATCGGAGACTCCCGGCTGAGCGTCGCAGGCATTCCCGAAGCCATCGCTGTCGTCATCGAACTGGTCCGGGTTCGGCGCCAGCTTGCAATTGTCGCAGGTGTCGCCGACCCCGTCTTCGTCCGTGTCGAGCTGTTCGGGATTCCCGCGGGCGGGACAGTTGTCGCAGCAGTCGCCGATGCGATCGAGATCTCCATCGGGGCAGCTCGCGTAGTCGAAGACGAGCGGGTCGGCGGGACACGCGTCGCATGGGTCGCCGTAGCCATCCCCGTCCCGATCCGACTGGGACTCGTTCTCGTCGCCAGGACAGCTGTCGCAGGAGTCCATCACGCCGTCCCCATCGCCGTCCGGAGTGCCGAAGCAACTTTCCGGCACGTTGTCGACCTCGAGCACGATCGTACCCCGCGCCGCATTGCCCAGCGCGTCGACTGCCGTGACGACGAAGGTGTAGAAGCCGTCGACCATTGTCGTCGTATCGACCAGGAGATCGGCCTGACTGCCTCCGCTCGGACTGGGGGTTGCGGGCTTCGAGTCCTTGACCGTCACGGTCTTCTTCTTTGGAGAGGTCGCGTAGAAGCCGTGGACGATCCAGGTCTTGCCCCCGTAGTGCACGGTGGGGTAGCCGCCCTTGTTTTCCCAGGCAAGGCTCTTGGTCTTGCCATCGTCCGGATCGACGATCTCGATCGAGTGCTTTCCGATCCCGTTCTTGTTCTTCTCGCCGCCCTTACCGCTGACGAAATGGCCGTATCCCACGCTGTCATCGGCGGTGCCGTATTTCTTGTCGGCCCCAGGGTTCCAGGGCAGCAGGAGCAGTGTCACCGCCTCGCCGGCGCGCATTTCCTTCTCGTAGGCGGCCCAGCTGGCCTTGGTGGAGGTGGGTGTCCAGCCGGTGGTGGCCGTGTTCTTCTTGTACTTGGTCTCGTAAGGGGTCACGGTGTAGCCGCTGGAGTTGTCGCATCCGAGCTTGCGTTCCTTGAGATAGTCCCTGATGCCGGCGACCAAGCCCGTAGAGCTTGTGCCGCTGGACTTGCCCGTTTTCATCTTCTTGGCCAGTTGTTTGGCCATCTCGAGGTTCTTCTTGGCTCCCGAATTGGGGAAGAGGGCAGGGTTCTTCTTCGCCAGCCGGTGCAGGGCATTCTTCGCAGCCGTCGGGCCACAATAGTTATTGGCTCCACTGCTGTTGTTGGGTCCGACTTTGCGCTGTTCCTCGCTGCCGAGATTCGGTTGACTGAACGACCCGGCCTTCTTGAGGAGCGCGACCTTTACGGTCTTGACCGTGAACGTGGAGACGTCCTCGTCGGGACTCTCCACGGACATGGTCGCTATCGCCGAGATCTTCTGGTGGTCGACCAATGTCGGGAAAGTGACCAGGGGAGGGGTGTCATCGACAAAGACGGCACGGTCTTCGATGCCTTCGATGCCTGCCAGGGACCTCATGGTGGTTCGTATCCAGACTAACTGGTCCTGCGGTGGGTTGAACCAGTACACGCCCCAGCCGGAGCGTCCGAAGGGATTGTTGCGGTACGGCGGGATCTCGCCGCCATCCTCGGGCTGCGGTCCGATCGGTCCCGGATCGTGGTCCTCATCGATCGGTGTCCAGATCATCTGGTCCATAGACCATTCGAAGCGGGCAAAGTCGATGTCGTCTCTCTCCGTGATCTCTACGCTTCCGAGGTAGACGGCGGCCATGCAGGCACCTCCAGCCGTGCCGCAGGCCGCTTCGCCTTCGGGGCTGTCGCATTCGCGATCGTGATAGCCGTTGTCCAGGGTGCAGCGGAGTGCGGTGGTCGCGAGAATACGGTCCTCGATCATGGGTTGGTCCGGATCACGCCCCGTCAGGATGCTCGTTTTTCCGGGTACGACGAGGAAGGGCACCGGGGCATCCGGCACGCCGGGCTCGAGATCGCAAGCGTCGCCGACGCCGTCGCCATCGCTGTCCAACTGGTCGAAATTCCACAGGTTCGGGCAGTTGTCACACTCGTTACCGATCCCGTCTTCATCCGCGTCACCGTTGGGGCTGCTGGGAACCATCGCGCAGAGGTCGCAGGCATCGCCGACGCCATCGCCATCGCCATCCGCTCCGTCCGGCGGGCTGAAAGGGTCGAGAGCGCAAGTGTCGCAGGCGTCTCCTGCGCCATCACCATCCCGGTCGAGCTGAGAAGGGTTGTACTGCCCGAGGCAGTTGTCCTGTGTGTCGGGTACGCCGTCGTTGTCATCATCTACCGCCAGCACCAGGCTCGCGGAGACGAGGACCAGGAGCAACGGGAGTACGGCGATGAGCAGATAGCGGAAACGACAGAAGCCAGCCGAACGAAGCGACGTGAACATACAACCTCCCCTGGAATGCCCACCGTGTTCCCCGTCGAACCCAGGCCTAACCCCGAAAACGGCGGCGGACCGGTGCGGCTCATGTACGGCGAATCCGGCTGACTTACAACCAAGTTCGCGCTAGGAGAATCAGTGATCCCCGCGACGATCTGGATCCGAAACAGGATGGCTTGATCGCCGGATGAGGGGCTCCCGTGTTGTTTTCGCGAGTCTCCTCGCGACTCAGACTCTCTCCGAGAGGGGGACCCGTTGCGCCTCTCTTGTCGACTCTGTGGGTCCGGCGAGAGGAGACTCCTTCATGATTCCCCATAAGTAGAGATCAAAGGACG
>JANTFM010000066.1 GCA_024763475.1 Acidobacteriota bacterium
TCGGGATCCAGCACGGGACCCCGCGCACTCCCGCTTGCCCTTCCCCGTGCTGGATCCTGAGCCGAAGCCCCCTCACGTCGCCAGTCACACCTGGCCAACGGCAGCTGCTGTCCGCCTGCCGGGACCCACAGGGACGGCGGGCAATCCGAAAATGGACGGTTTTCTACCCACAGATTCTGCCGAGGACCCGAAAAACGGAGGCTCCAGGGACGCGGGACGCGCAGTCAGAGTCCCAGGATGCGGCGAAGCTCGGCGCGGGGCAGCTGCTGGTCGCGTGCGACGCGGCGCACGGCGCGCTTGGGGTCACCGTCTTCAGCCTCGAGGGCTTGCTCATAGAGGTCTTCGAGCTCGTCGCGGCGGGCCTGGCCCGAGTCGTCCTGGTCGTCGGCGCCCGCGAGAACCAGCACGATCTCGCCGCGGATCCTGTCCCGGCCGGAGATGTCCGCTCGCAATTCAGAGAGCTTGCCGCGGAGGATCTCCTCGTGGAGTTTGGTCAGCTCGCGGCAGATCGCTGCGGAACGGTCCCCCAGGCCCCGCTCCAGGTCCTCGAGGCAGGCGAGCAGACGATGGGGGGCTTCGTAGAGCACAAGGCTGCACTCTTGGCGGGCGAGGGTGGCGATCTCTTTGCGGCGGGCGCTGCTGCGTGAGGGCAGGAACCCCGCGAAGTGAAAGCGGTCTGCGGGAAATCCGGTCGCGGAGAGGGCGGCGACGGCAGCGCAAGGGCCCGGTACGGGAGTCGACCGCGCCCCGGCGTCGAGGGCCGCGCTCACCAGGCGATAACCCGGATCCGAGAGGGCAGGAGTGCCTCCGTCGGTGACGAGCGCCAGGTCGTCGCCCGCCAGCAGGCGCGCAACAAGTGCGTCCATCACGCGCGCCTCGCTGAACTTGTGGCACGAACTCATCGCTTTGTGGAGGCCGAGATGTTGGAGCAGTTGTCCGGTGCGCCGCGTGTCCTCCGCGACGACGAGATCTGCTTGCGCGAGGACTTCCCCCGCGCGTGCCGACAGGTCTCCCAGGTTCCCGATGGGGGTGGCGACCACGAAGAGTGTCCCGATGCGCGCTGTGCTCATGGTGCGCACAGGATAAACAGACAGTGATCCCCGCGCATCATCTCCCGCGCCGCTGCTTCTTCTCGAATCGCTTGCGCCTGGCTTCCTTGCGCTCCGCGGCGGCGGCGCGCGCCTGGCGCTCAAGCTCGCTTGCGGAGCTGGACTCGGGCGCTAGTGGCGCTGCAGGGCGTGGGGGTGGCGCAACGGGCCGGGTGGGGTTCGGCACCGGGTCCCTATTCGTGAAGTCCCGCTTTGGCTGACGACGCCGGGGGAGACGGGAGGTGTCTACCGGCTCACTCGATACGGGAAGGAAGTCGAGGTCATCCGGCCCATGGACGTGGGGAGCTCGCAGGGGTCTGGACAGGATCGCGTGGAGATCTGCTGCGAGCTGTTTGAGCTCGAGGCGGCGGCTCGCCTTCGGCAGCCGTGCGAGTAGCCCCTGGTCCAGGGTCGCGACCAGGAATGTGTGATTCTCCCGGGCCAGGCGTGCCGCCTCGCCCACAATCCAGTCGTCGGCTTCGGCGGGCGGGTCGACGAACACGACGCGCACATTGGTGCGGGAGCGCGGCCGGTCGGGTGCGGTGGCCCGGCCATCCCAGGCGATGACCGCCTGGATCCCGCGCGCCGAAGCCCACTCGTCGAGGACCTCGATCAGCTGCCTCTGCGCCTCGAAGAGCTGGCTTTCCTCCATGCGGGCCCCCTCTCGCTCCGCCAGCGTGAGCAGGATGTTGTACCCGTCAACGATCAGGACAGAGCTGTCGCGATGATCCTCGTGCAAGGAAGCCTCCGGCCGGAATCATATTCCGGGAGCGGAACGCGCGACAGTCCGGGAGACCCGGAAATCTCAACCTTGCTATGATTGGCCAGTGTTCCCGGAGGACCCGATGGGAGAGTTGCGAGGTCTGCAGGGCAGGAAGATCTGGACGGTGGGCCACTCGAGCCGCAGCGCGGAGGCGCTCGTCATGCTGCTTCGCGAGGCCGGGATTGAACTCGTGGTGGATGTGCGCTCGTCGCCCTGGAGCCGTCGGCACCCCTGGCACGGGCGCGATGAACTCGAAAAGTCCCTCAAGGCCGCCGGGATCTCCTATCGCTGGCTCGGTCACGTGCTCGGCGGCCTGCGCGAGGAGGGCTACGACGCCTACCGCCAGAGCGCGGAGTACGCCGCTGGGCTCGACGAACTCATCCGCCTCTCTGAGCAGCGAACGGCCATCGCCTGTGCGGAGAGGGACTATCGCAAGTGTCATCGGCACTACATCGCGGACGACCTCGTGGCCCGCGGTCTGCGGGTCTGGCACCTCCTTGATCCCGGGCAGATCACGCCCCACCAGATGACGCTGGACCTGTTCTGATGAATTCGTCCGGGGTATGCTTGGCGGGCCACCGGCAGGGGACGCCGGAAAGGTGCGGAGGTTGGTAGACCATGCCATCGGTGAGGTACCCCGCGGTCGCCGGGGCGTTCTACCCAGGGGATCGCTTCAAGCTGAATCAGACGGTCGCCGGGCTGTTGCCCAAGGGTGGGCAGGCGCTGCCGGCTGCGGCCGTTGTCGTGCCCCACGCCGGCTATATCTACTCGGGCGCCTGTGCCGGGAAGACCCTGGCCGGAGTCGCGATTCCCTCCACGGTGATCCTGCTCGGGCCGAATCACACGGGGAGGGGCGTGCCCTTGGCTGCTGCTGCGGCGGAGCGGTGGACGATGCCCTTGGGCCCGGTCCCCGTGGACCAGGAGCTTCTCTCGGAACTGGTGCTGCGTTGCGGGGGGCTGGAGTTCGACGCCGCGGCTCACAAGAGCGAACACTCCCTGGAGGTGCAGCTGCCGCTTCTCTATGCACTGCGGGCAGATCTTTCTGTCGCGCCGATTGTGGTCGGCACGGCGGATCCGGTGCAACTGCTCGCGCTCGGTGAGGCGCTCGCGGAGCTGATCTCCGCCCGGGATGAGGCCCCGCTGATTCTCGTGTCATCCGACATGACCCACTACGAGTCCGCCGTGTCCGCTCGCGAGAAGGATCTCGACGCGATCGCCCGCATGGAAGAGATTGACCCGGAAGGTCTGCTGCGGACCGTGCAGTCGAGGGGCCTCAGCATGTGCGGCGTCGCGCCCGCAACGGCCGCGCTGGTGGCGTTGCGCAGACTTGGTGTTACGCGGGGTGAGACCGTTTGCTATACCCATTCGGGCCTGGTCACGGGCGACGAGCGGGAGGTTGTTGCCTATGCCGGAATGGTCTTTCGCGCGTGAGGCGCTCTGCGCTGCGCCCTGCCCTCGTGCTCGCGCTGCTCGGCGTGCTCGCCATCGCGCCATCGTCTGGAGCGGACGACAAGAAGGGGTCGAGCCTGGCGAGCCTGCCCGGCCTCAAACAGGCGAGCTATCAGACCCTCGAGACGAGTGAGGGCGGAGGTGTTCGTCTGACGGGAGATGTCCTGATCGAGGCGGGGCCCGTGCGCGTGATGGCCGACGAGGTCTTCTACGACGATGTTGCCAAGACGATCGAGGGGAATGGTAACGTGGTCCTCTCGGGTCCGGGAATGGTGCTCAGCGGGAGTCATCTTTTCTACTACACGGTGGACGATACCGGCTGGGTCGAAGATGCGGTCGGCTACCTCGAACAGGATGGCGCCGTCCTGCGCGCGGACAAGATCGAACTCCTCGGCAAGAACCGTCTGCGCGTCGAGAACGCGGTCTTCACGACCTGCACTCAGCCGACTCCCTACTGGTCCTTTCGGATTCGCAAGGGGACTTTCGACCTGGGGCAGTACGCCTACCTGCACGGCGTTTCCTTCCGCAGCTTCCGCGTGCCGGTTTTCTACACGCCCTATCTCGTGTGGCCGATCAAGGAGGAGCGTGCCTCCGGCCTGCTCTTCCCCGAGTTCGGGTCCTCCGACAACCTGGGACAGTCCTTGCGGATCCCGTTCTACTGGGCCTTCGCGGAGAACGCCGATGCGACCTTCAACATCGACTTCTACACGAGGGTCGGTTTCGGCATCGATACGGAGCTTCGCTGGCTGCCGACGCCGACCGGGGAAGCCGAGGGCCGGCTGCGCTATATCAATGATCAGGTGCGACACAAGAGCCGCTATGCGGTGGAGTGGAGCCACAAACAGGAACTCGCCCACGACTTCAAGCTGAAGGCAAAGATCGAGCACTACTCCGATTTCGACTTCGCGACGGACTACGAGACAGATTTCACCAAGGCCTCGACGCCACAGACCGTTTCGACCGTGGATCTGTCCCGCGACTGGTCGTGGTACACGCTCTCGCTGCGCTCCCGGAGGCATCAGCAGTACTTCGTCGGCAGGACGGGCACGACGGCCCGGCTGACGGGCCAGGTCATCAACGATCTGCTCCCCGAGATCGAGCTTCGGGCCCGGAGCCGCCGCTTGGGCAAGTCGCCCGTCTATCTCTCCTTCGAGACCTCTGCCTCGGGGTTCAGAAAGCGGATCTTCGGCCCCCCCGACTCGCAGGAGCCCGTGACCAGCGAAGACGACCTCGTGACCGTGGAAAGCGACACCTGGGCGCGCTTCGATTTCGCGCCGAAGGTCCGAATTCCCCTGCTGAAGGCTCCCTGGGGCGACTTTCAGATCAATGCCGGATGGCGAGGGACCTGGTACAGCCATCACAAGGACCTGGCGCAGGACGCGGGGGAAAAGGTTGTGTCGGGAGGACTGATGCGTTCGTTGTGGAGTGCGGGTTTTACCTTTTCCGGGCCGCGCTTTCAACGTGTCTTCAAGACCCCGAACTGGGAGTACTCACCGAAGCTCAAGCACGTCATCGAGCCGTTCGTGACTTACAACTGGCGCCCCGAGTCCAGTATCGATGATGAGGAAGTGATCGTCTTCGACGAGATCGACTCTGCACTCGGACGCATCTCGAGTTTTCGCTACGGTGTTCGGCAGCGTTTCTTCGCACTCCGCTCCCCGCAGACGGGGCGCCCCTCAGGCGTGGCGACGGCCAAGGAAGCGACCTTCGACGCCCTGAAGGAGGACACCGAGCAACAGGAAAAGAAGGAACAGATCGAGGCGGATCTCGGAGATGTGGAGCGCAAGCTCAAGGTTGAGGATCATCTCAATCCCACGGAGTTCGCCAGCATAGAGATCTCCCAGTCCTACTCGACCATCGAGGACCTCCTCAACGTCTACGGCATCGTGGAGGATCTGCAGCCCGATGGGACCAGGAACGGAATCCTCGGCACGCGTCACTTCTCGCCGATCTCGGTCAAGGTTCGCTTCAATCCGACTCACGAGCAGACCGTCGATATCGGCTACACCTTCGATCCGGCGAACAAGGTGCTCACCGAGACCAGGATCTCGACGCTCATGGGCTTTTCCGATCGCGCCTTCTTCGAGGGGTCCTGGTACAGCCGCCGCTCGTCGAATCCCTCGGTGACAGCGAAATCGAACTTCTTCAGGTCCCGCTGGGGGATGAGCGTCTCATCGCGCTTCTCGTTCCAGATCGACTGGGACTATGACATCGAGGCGAGTGTCCTGAACCACCAGTTCTACCAGGCGCGCTACGCGACGCAGTGCTGCTCGTTCCAGCTCGGCTACGACACGCGGGACTTTGTGGGTAACGACCGTCGAGAGTTTCGTCTGGTTGTCGATCTGGCAGGGATCGGCAAGCTGCTGGATCTGAAGGACTCCCGCTAGTCGGCAGGGCAAGTGGGGAAGCTCGTCGGTGTAGACGCTCGCTCGTGGGCTATAATTCGCGGCTCGAGGTCCGTGCAATAATTCAGGGTTAGGAGGACCGATGGCATCGAGGGGCGAGAATCTCGACGTCCGGCCGCTGATCCTGGGGGCGGGGGGATTGACGGGCCGTACGTTGACCAACGAACTGGAAGACCGCTATCCGCATCTCGTGTCGGCGACACGCGCCGAGATCGATCTGACGGATCGATGGCGCCTCGAGGCCGAGCTGGAGCGTCTCGAGCCCACGGTGATCATCAACTGTGGCGCGATGACCAACGTCGATGCCTGCGAGAAGAACCCCGAGGAGGCGATGCGCTGCAACGCTGAGGGCCCGGCCCAACTGGCTCTGAGCTGCCGCACGATGGGGATCCGCCTCCTGCACCTGTCCACGGATTATGTCTTCGACGGCACACAGGAACGGGAGTACGACGAGGCCGATCCTGTGGAGGCGATCAACGCGTACGGTCGCAGCAAGCTGCTCGGTGAGGCGGGGGTTCTCGAGGAGCTCGTCGATGCGGTCGTGCTCCGCATCTCTTTCGTGTTCGGCCCCGGGCGGCCGACCTTCATCGACAAGATCGCGTCTCTGGCCGTCTCGAGTGACGATCCGATTCCCGTCATCGATGCTTGGCGGTCCCGGCCGACCTACACGCGGGACCTCGCACGGGCTGTCGATCGTATCCTCGGCGCGGATGTGACAGGGGTCTGGCACTTCGCCAATCCGTTTCCTGCAACGCGCGTGGAGTTCGCGAGGCAGGTTCTTGAAGTCTTGGGGGGGGATCCCGGCCGAGTCGTGGCCATCGACGTGAGTTCGCTGGATCTGTCGGCGCCGCGTCCTGCTTCGACGGCCCTGTCAACGAGGCGCTTTGAAGCCCGCTTCGGGGAAGCCCCGCGTCCCTGGACCGAGTGTGCAAGGGAGTATTTCCTGCTTCACCCGCCTCGACGGAGCAACGAATGAGGGTCTTTCTCACCGGGGGAAGCGGTTTTCTCGGCGGACGTATCACGGAGGAGCTCGTGCGGGGAGGGCACGAAGTCGTCTTGAGTGCGCGAACGCCCGAGACACTCAGCGGGATTCCCGAAGGGGTCGAGGTCGTCAAGGGTGACCTGAGCGATGTCGCGTCGATGCGCGCTGCGATGGCGGGCGCCGATGCGGTGATTCACACCGCCGCACTGGTCAAACGCTGGGTGCGGGATCGCTCGCTCTTCGACCGGATCAACGTCGAGGCCTGCGCGGAGCTGGTGGACCTGGCGTGGGATCTGGGCGTTGAGAAAGTCCTCTACTGCTCCTCGTTCATGGCGCTGGGCCCGACGCCGATCCGCTCGACCGGCGACGAGACGACCGCCCACGACGGGCGTCCCCGGAACGACTATGAGCGAACGAAGCTCCTGTCCGACCGCAGGGCCCGCCGCCGCCAGGAGAAGGGCGAGAAGATCGTCGTGCTCTATCCCGGTGTGATCTACGGTCCCGGGCGCCTGACCGACGGGAACATCCTCGCCGATGGCGCGATCAAGCTCCTGGCCGGGAAGTTGCCAGGGACCATCGGCGCGGGCGATCGCTTCCAGTGCTTCTCCTTCGTGGACGACGTGGCGCGCGGTTTCCTGCTTGCTCTCGAGAAGGCGGAGCCCGGTTCGCGTTACGTACTCGGCGGGGAGAACCTCCGCGTGCGGGACGCGCTCTCGATCATGGCCGAGGCGGGAGGCGTGGAGCTGCCGGAGCGAGAGATACCTTACGGTTTGGCGAGTTGGATCGGCAAGCTCATGCGCTGGAGTGCCTACTTGACCGGTATCGAACCCCAACTCACGGATGAGGAAGTCGAGATCTACAAGCTCGACTGGTCCTATTCCTCTGCCAAGGCGCAGCAGGAACTCGGGTACGAGATCACTCCCGCCAAGGAGGGATTGACGCGGATGGTGCGCTGGTTGATTGAGACGGGGCAGGTTCCTGCCGGGAGAGGGCATGGCCGCTAAGCACGAATATCTGCGCAAGATCGTCCATATCTGCATGGGCTTCTTCGCGTTCTCCCTCGCCTATCTGAGTTGGGAGCAGGCGGCGCTGCTCGCGGCCGCGGCGCTCGGGCACAATCTCTTCCTGCTGCCGCTCTACGGGGGGCGACAGATCTTTCGGGGCGCGGCTGCGCTCCGTGGCCACGATCCAGGCATCGTGCTTTACCCGGCGACCGTGCTCGTGATCGTGCTGATCTTCCGGGATCAGCTCGAGATCGCCGCGGCAGGATGGGCGTACCTTGCCTTCGGAGATGGCTTCGCGACGGTCTTCGGCATGGCGGCGGGACGCGTCACCGGAAAGCTGCCGTGGAACCGGGACAAGTCCTGGGCGGGGCTGATCGGCTTCGCGCTCATGGGGACTCCGGCGGCCTGCATCCTCTATGGGTTCACCGCGCATCTTGGTTGGGATCTGCGTTGGGTCCTTCCCGTGGCCGTTGTCGGCTGCATTCTGGCCTTGCTCGAGACCCTGCCCCTCGGCCTCGACGACAATCTCATCGTGCCGATCGGCGGGGCGGCGCTGCTCTTCGCGGCGCTCCTGATCGAACCGTCGCTGCTCGTGGCTCGTTCGGGGGAGATGCTCGAGCGGCTGCCCTGGGCGCTGGGCATCAATCTCGTGCTGGGGTTCGGGGCGCTCTGGATGGGGAGCGTCGACAGGTCGGGGTTGATCCACGGGGCCGTGCTGGGGACGGCATTGTGGGTCTTTGGTGGGTTGCCAGCCTTCCTGATGCTCTTCGCGTTCTTCCTGCTGGCTTCCGTGGCCACGAAAACGGGCTACAGAATCAAGGTCGCCGAAGGAACGGCCCAGGAGAAAGGCGGGGCCCGTGGTGCGCCCAACGCCTGGGCCAACACCGGGGCGGGTGTGCTCTTCGCACTGCTCGCGGTGGGAGCTGCGGAGCCTTCGCCTTATCTGCTGGCGGTGGTTGCGGCCTTCGCAACGGCGCTCTCGGACACCCTTGGCTCAGAGATTGGTCAGGCTTTCGGGCGTCGGACCTTCCTCATCACGAGCTTCCGGCCCGTGCCACGGGGCACCGACGGCGCCGTGAGCCTCGAGGGAACCCTGGCGGGAATCGCGGGTTCGCTCGTCCTTGCTGCGATCGCCTGGAGCGTGGGGATGATCTCTCCCCTGGGAATCGTCATTGTCGGCTTGGCGGCTTTTGCCGGAACGACGATGGAGAGCTACCTTGGGGCCCTGCTCGAGAGAGCCAAGAAGATCAACAACGAGGCGCAGAACTTCCTGAACACTCTCGCCGGTGGCCTCGTGGCGATCCTACTGATGAGTTGCTTCGTGTGAGGGGTGATCGTGTTTTCTCTGAAGCTCCGCCAGTTCGTAACCTTCACGCGGCCGTTCACGTTGCTGCCGCCGACCTTCGGGGTGATCTCCGGAGCGATCTGTGCGTGGGGTTCCTACTGGAACCCTGATCCGGGCCACACCGTGACGTTGCACGTCATGTTGACGGTCGTGCTCGGTTCGCTCTGCGCCGCACTCCTCAACGCGGCAAGCAACGTCATCAACCAGATCTACGATCTCGAGATCGACCGGGTGAACAAGCCTGAGCGGATGATCCCCTCGGGGCAGATCTCCGTGCATGCCTCGTGGGTCTACACATGGGTGCTCTATGCCGCGGCCGTGATCCCCACCTGGTTCGTCGTGATCTTCCCCGCGACGAGTTGGCTCGATCGCCTGCTCGTGCCGGAGGGGGCGAGGGCATCCCTCGCGGGGGTCGGGAGCTGGTCTGGTGCTCTCCTGACCTGGCATGCCTGTTTCTTCATCTACATCGCGGGAATGATCTTCACTTTTGCCTACTCGGCCCCGGTCCTCGGTCGCACCAAGCGACATGCCATCGGCGCGAACCTGACGATCGCGATCCCGCGGGGGATGCTGCTCAAGGTCGCGGGATGGTGCATGGTGGGTCCCGTTCTCGCGGCGGAGCCCTGGTTCCTCGGGCTGATTTTTGGTCTCTTCCTGCTCGGTGCCGCATCAACCAAGGACTTCTCCGATATGGAAGGCGACCGGCAGGGCGGGTGTTACACGCTGCCGATCCGTTTCGGCGTCCGCCGCGCGGCCTGGATGATGGCTCCCTCCTTCGTGATTCCCTGGCTCTTGATCCCCCTCGGGGCCCTCATGGCGGATCCCTTCGACGCCGGAGGCGGCCACACGATCCTCACCGGGAATTCCACGGCGCTGATCATCCTCGGGTTGCTCCTGACCAGCTGGGGACTCTACACCGTCTGGCTGATCCTGCGGGACCCCGACGCGATGGCGACCACCGAGAATCATCCCTCCTGGACCCACATGTACCTGATGATGATGACGGCCCAGATCGGGCTGGCGGTGGCGTACCTGATCCCCTGACAGGTCCTATCTCATCCAGATTGCGCCATGCCTCTTCGCAACCGCTGCGTGGTCTTGCCCACCTCATGGCCCGGCCCCACATTGCCAGCGAAGGAGCTTGTGAATGGGGCAGGTACTCATCTTTCCGCGCTGGCGGGTGATCTCTCGGGACGAAGGAAGCGCACCCGGTGAGCCGCGATTGCTCATCGATCCCCACGGGCGCTACCTGCAAATCGAGGCGACGATCCGGAGACGCCTGATTGCCCAGCCGGATCCCAAGTTCCCGATTCGTTACGAGTCCCTCGTCCGCGCGGGAGGCGGGACGTACCTCCTCGTCTTCACCGAAGGCGAGGAGCATTGGAGGGTCCAACCCGCCTAGATCACATGAAAACGGCCACCCCCCGCCGATCAGCTGGGTTAGCCTGATCGGCGGGGGGTGGCCGTTTTCATGTGATCTAGTGCCCCGGCACGGACGTCCGTTGCGTGTCTTGGCTAGTTTTCGGCGGTCCTGGTGAGGCGGGCCGACGACGGGAGCCCGGCGGCAAGCGGCGGAGGTCCAACGCCGCCAGGGGTACCCTTGGCCGGCACAACATGTGATGCACTTCCGCATCGGGATACGGGAGAAACGGAGCTTCTATCCTGCGACGCGTGAAGAGTGTGGGGTGTTCAGCCCGCGTGGCGCCGAAGAGAACCGGAACCTCCAGCTTTCTTGACCACGCAGAAAACGGAGGCGTCCAACCCGCCTCGCGACGAAGATCCGTGGAGCCTCCAGTCTGCTTCGTGGCGAAGCAAACCGGAAACGTCCAACCTACCCCCGGCTGCGCAGGCAATGGTCGGGTGCCATGGGTCAGACGAGCTTGCCCGCAAACTCGCCGGCGTTGCGCACGAAGACCGTCGTGTTCAGACCGGCGGAGATGTAGTCGAGTCTTTCCGCGTAAGCATCTTCCTGGCCGGGCTCGGGGTCCTTCAGCCCAATGAAGACCATCGCCGCATCGGCGCTCGACTCCCGAATGATGTCGGCAACGGAGGTGTTCTCGGCCAACGGAATGATCTCGGTCCGGGCGTTGATGCGCACTTCGGAAAGGAGGCGCTCCAGGCTGGCCTGCTGCTGCTCGTGCTCTTCCTTGCTGCGGGCGATCGATCGCACGAGAATCTGCGCATCCCGCCATTCCGTGTTGAGCACCAGCAGATGTGCGAGGAGCAGCATCAGGTCACCGTTCTGCTCGAGTCCGCCCCACCAGAGATCGATACGTTTGAGCTGCCCTGGCTCATGGGCCCACTTGAGCCGCGCGATGATCATGGACTTCTTTACCTTGGACAGGGCGCGCATGATGCGCAGCCAGGTCGCCAGCCGACCGGCTTTCTGGGGCCAGCCCACCATCACCGTATTCGATTGCAGCCCCGCGATCCCGTTGGCCTGGGCCGCGGTGATGACCCCGATCTCGAAATCGGGAACGACATCGATCTCCCCGAAGGCCACGAGTCCATTGGCGCGCAGCGAGTCGTCCATCTCTGCGCGGGCCTGCTCCAGATTGAGGTCCTCCCAGGACAGGTTGCCGTCGATCAGGCGGCAGGCCGTCACCAGGCCCCGGTTCTGGTTGAACCAGCTTGCGAGGCGCACCAGGCCGATGCGCTTCTCCGCTCGGCCCACGAAGACCAGGAAGTGCGGGCGCCAGTTGCGCGGGCTCGAACGATGGGTGCGCAGCCTGAGCAGCGCGATGCGCGCCAGTGCCAACCAGACTCCGGCGCGCGCGTCCCCCCAGTGTTGTTGGAAGGAGCGGTGCTGCACGTAGAGATAGATCAGGGATTCGAGCACGAGGGCAGCCACGCAGGCGAAGGGATTGATCAGCAGCATGACCACGATCGCGCCCAGCGAACCAGTGAGAGAGATGTACCAGGGGGTGTTGATTCTGGGGCGATAGGAGGGGTCGCCGCCCCAGGTTTCCGCCGCCGCGCAGAGGTTGATCGTGACGTAGAGGGTCAGGAAAAGGATCGTGACAAACTGGGCGATCGCGTTGAGTTCACCGAGGCCCACGGCGGCAAGGGCGATTCCCCCGGTGATCCAGGTGGCGACGACCGGTTGTCCCGTCTTGCTCAGTCGCGCAAGGAACGCAGGGGCCAGCCCGTCCACTGCGAGAGCCTGCAGCACCCGCGGCCCCCCGAGGACGCTGCCGAAAGCAGAGGACAGGATAGCGCCCCAGAGGCCGGGGTAAACCAGCCAGGCGCCGAAGAGCGCCACGACCGTCCAGGCCTGCACCCCGGGCACCGCGAGGATCTCGGGGCTGAGGGTTGCCGAGAACGCAAGGAGGATCGGGATGATCAGGTAAATGGTGGTGCCGACGACGACGGCAAGCAGTGTGCCGCGGGGAATTGAGTGGCGTGGGTGCTTGAGGTCTCCACTGAGGCCGATGCCCGCCGTGAATCCGGTCACGGCGGGAAAGAAGACGGCGAATACGTACCAGAATCCTTGAGGGGCGCTGCGGTAGCTGGCGCTGAGTTCGGGGGCGGTGAAGCCATGAGAGAAGATCCCCGCCGCGAGGACGACGAGCGAGACCCCCACCGCGATCATGATCGGAATCTGCAACTTGAGCGCCACCGCGGCGCTCTTCCCCGCGACGATGGTGGTCAGAATGACGATCACGGCCGAGAGCAAGGGGATACTCCCCGATGGAATCTCGCCCCAGGCCGGTGGCCAGATCCAGAGGATCGACTCCGCGAGACCGTAGGCGTAAAAGGTCACGCTCAGCGTCCGGCAGAGGTAGAGCGGGATACCGATTGCGCCACCCACCTCGAGTCCGAGGCTGCGGGCGACCATGTAGTACTCCCCGCCAACGCCGACGCTCATGTTGGTGGCGAGCGCCGATGCGCTCAGCGCAGTCACGAAGGTGACCGAAGATGCCAAGAGCACGATGACCAAGGTCAGCGGCAGACCCACGTTTCCCACGACCCATCCAAATCGGAGGTACATGACCAGCCCGAGAATCGTCAGCACGCTGGGCGTGAACACTCCCAGGAAGGTACCGAACTTCGGGGCGGCTTGTCCTGCGCTCTCGGGCGAGACCTGCTCGGCCATTCTTGCCTCATCCAGTTTCTGGCTCACACGAACGCGCCCCACGCGCGTTCCGGAACTCCGGATTGTCTGGCAGGAGACCTCCTCATTCAAGAGTCTTTGCCGTTCATCCTGGTTAATATGCGCCTAACTTACGCCATTGCGTCTCCGCGTGAGGGCCCCGGGTCGGTTTCTCGGACTCAAGACTCGTCGCAACTCACCCTGGTTGATATGCGTCTAACTTACGCCACTGCGTGTTCGCGTGACGGCCCGCCGGGTCGGTTTCTCGATCTCTAGCCCGGAGGCGGGTCGACGCAATATTCCGGAGAAGATCAACCTGGAGACAATCAACCTGGGTGAAAACGGCAACCTGGGTGAAGCGTGGAGAGAATCAAGCCGGATGCGGCGTGGCGGGGTGAGACCGGCTGGAGACAATCAACCTGGGTGAAAACGGCAACCTGGGTGAAGTTGTGGAGAGAATCAAGCCGGATGCGGCGTGGCGGGATGAGACCGGGAGAGAATCAAGCTGGATGAGGTTTGGAAGGCTGAGATCAGGGAGCGCTCGGTGAGACCGGCGGCTCCGAGGATCCGTCCGAACTGGCGAGGGCTGCAATCACCGCCGCGCTCCCGAGGCCGAGAAGCCACCATTTTCTTGCGCCGAGGCGGGAGGCAGCTCCTCTCGCCTGATTCGCGAGCGAGATGCCGGTGCCAGTGCAGGGATGATCGTCCAATCGGATG
>JANTFM010000067.1 GCA_024763475.1 Acidobacteriota bacterium
TCCGCCCCAGGATGGCTTCGAGGTCCTGCTTGGATCCGAGTACCTCCTCTTCGTGAAACTCCGGTGGCAGGTGGTCGAGGTGGGGATGCGTCCGGGAGTGCGCTCCCACGCCCATTCCGGCGGCGGCCAGGCTGCGCACCCGGTCTTCATCGAGGAAGCTCCTGGCGAGGCCCTCGCCCCGGGGGATCCCGGCCAGCTCAGCGAGGGTATCGAGGGCCTGCTCGCGCGCGGTGGCAGTCAGGCCTGCGAAGTGGCGGGTGATCTTCCGGCGCAGCAGCCAGCGGCCCTCTGCCGTAGACGGAACATCGCCCTGGAAGGTCTCGTCGAGTTCGAAAGGACCTGTGGGGAGGCGAGGCACCAGGCGCCACAGTTCCGAGATCCAGAGGCCATGTCCCGACGAGACTGGCGTGGTCGTCACGTAGAAGCTGGCACGAGCCCCGAACTCCTCGAGGATCGGCAGGGCGACGTCGTGGTTGTCCCGGTACCCGTCATCGAAAGTGATCGCGATGGCGCGCCGTAAGGGAGCCGTGCGCCGCGAAAGCGCCGGGATGTCGTCTGGCAGGACCAGATCGAAGTTCTCCGAAAGGAAGCGAACCTGCTCGCGGAAGCGATCCGGAGCGACGGAAAGGCCTGGATCCAGGTACGCTCCGACCTCCTCAGGATGCCCCACCGCGTGATAGCGCAGGATCGTCAGCCGCGACGGCGCCGCCAGGCAGCGCCCATAGATCTGGCGCCGGCGGAAATTCACGTACAGCGATCGCAAGCCCACCAAGGGTGTCCTCCAGCGCGGTGCACGGCATCTCGTGCCCGTAGCGGGCAATCAGAGTATATGATCGCTGCAACTCAGCAAACGCGTGAAGGAGACAGGCTTGGCGGATTCGGCACAAGGCGATGGCGCAGGAGAGGCAGGGATTTCCCGTAAGCGATCCGAGACGCGCCACCTCGTCAAGGCCAGCCTGATCGTGACCGCGCTGGGTCTGGTGACCCGGATCACGAGCCTCCTGACGAACTCGGTTGTCGGCGCCGTCTTCGGTGCGACCCGCCTGATGGATGCCTTCCGCATCGTTCAGAGCATTCCGCAGCTCTTCTCCACCTGGATCGAAATGCCCGTCCGAGCCGCGATCGTCCCGTTGTTCACGCGCCGGCGCCAGGAACAGGGGGAGGCGGCAGCCTGGGAAGCGGTGAGCAACATCATCAACACGCTGGCGATCCTGCTCGTGTTGCTCGCGTCTCTCGTGTTCCTCGCGGCGCCATGGATCGTCCGGGCCATGTCCACGGGTTTCGCCCCCGAGGTCTGGGTCGAGATGACCCGGTTGACCCGGATCGTCATCTTCTCGATCGTTTTCTCCGTGATGGCGGTTGTGCTCGGCTCGCTGCACAACATTTACCGACAGCAGCAGGTACCGGCTCTCGGCCGTCTCGCCAACGCGCTTGTCGTGCTCGGAACGATCTACTACCTGGGCCGGATCTACGGACTCACGGGCTATGCATTCGGCATGCTCGCGGGGTCCATGCTTACGCTCGCGATCCAGTCCGTGCTGCTCTGGCAGCATCGGCAACACTATCGCCTGATTGTCAGGCCGCGTGCACCGGAGATCCGGGAATTGCTGATCGTGGGTCTGCCGCTCTTCTTCGGTCTGACCGGCACGCGCATCGACGTCCTGGTCGACCAGAACTTCGCATCCTGGCTCGGGGAAGGGCACCTGACCTGCCTGCTCTTCGCCACCATGCTGGCAGGCGTCGCCACGGACCTGATCATCACGGTGTCCTCCACGGTCCTCTTGCCGCACTTCGCGGAGCTCGTGGCCGAGGAGCGTTTCGAGGAACTCAGACGCCGCCTGCTGCAGGGGGTTGCCGGCTACATGGCCCTGCTGCTGCCCGTGACGGTTTTCTTCCTGGTGGCGGCCCGGCCGGTCATCGATCTCTACCTGCTTCGGGGGGCGTTCACCGCCGAGGCCGCGGCGCTGACTGCGGTCCTGCTCCCCATCCTGGCGTTTGCCGCGCCGGTCTACGCGGTGGGGCAGGTCCTGGCCCAGGCCCTGATCAGCTCGGGGGATACGAAGACACCGATGAAGGCGGGTTTCTGGCGTCTCGGCTTCAAGCTCGTTGTGACGGTATCGCTCATCATGCCCCTGGGGATCGTGGCGCTGGCTGTCGCATCCTCCGCATCGAGCTTCGTGCGTACTGGAATCCTCTGGGGGAAGATGCCGGCGAGGATGCGGCCTGCGGGCACGCGCTTCCTGCGGCTGTTGGCCGTTCTCGTGAGTTCTTCCGCGGTCGGCGGCGTCTTCTGCGCCCTGTTTCTCCGCTTCGTGCCACAAGCTTCCGGCGGGCTGCTGCCGACAGCGATTCGGCTCGTTATCGCGTCGGGAGTCCTGATGAGTCTTCATCTTGGCCTTGCGACCCTGATGAGCCCGGAGCTGCGATTACTGGCGGCTCGCTTCAGGAAGCGCAGTCGCCACTAAGGGTTCGCGCATGAATAGACTCCCAGTTCTCGTGCGGGCCCAAAGGTCGCGGCGGCTCTGAGTTTCTTTCGCCGGATTCTGTGACAGAATGGGCCGCTGGCAACAGATGATGAAAGGGAGCCTTTTTCCATGAAGCTGTCGACACGCGCTCGCTACGGGCTGCACTGCATGGTGACGATCTCGAGGATGTCCACGAAGGGGCGCCCGGTGAGCCTTGAGCAGGTCGCGAACCAGACCGGTCTGTCCAAGCGCTACCTTGAACAGCTGGCCATCGCACTCAAGAAACATGGGTTGCTCAAGGGAATCAGCGGGCGGGGCGGGGGCTACCTGCTCGGGGCCGAGCCCAAGGAGATCCCTCTCTGTCAGATCGTGGAGGCGACGATCGGCCCGATCAATGTCGTTGAATGCGTGCGCCAACCGGAGCAGTGCCCGAAGTCGGCACGCTGCGAAAACCGGCTGATCTACATGCTGATCAATCGGAGCATCACCGATGTGCTCAACCGCTACACGCTGGCGGACCTCTCCGACAACGAGCGCCTGTCCGAGATCGTTTCGGAACTTGCCGGGGACTACGCACCGGGTGGCATCGGGGAGACCCTCGAACTGGGAGATCCCTGCGCGCCGGCTCCCAAGGAAGTCTAACGAAGAGTACGTACCCCTCTCGCATCCCATCTCCGGGCCATCTTCGACTCGGGCTCCATTGCGAAATCCTCGCCGTTGTTCTGCTCCGCCGCCGGTTTCGCTCGATCACCCAAAGCTAGTTTGACCCGAATCTGGGCGCGAGAACTGGGTGCTTATTCCCGCGCGAACCCGTACCCCGCGGCACCAGGACAAGAGATCGCGGGGGGGCTGTTCGTTTCCCACCGAGGCTGACTTGACAGTAAGTAACAAATAGCCGAGCATAGTAGTCGGAGTTTGGAGGTCCGCCGATGAAACTCTCGACTCGAGCTCGCTACGGCCTGCACTGTATGATCGCGGTTTCCCGCCGAGCGGGGTGCGAGAGGCCGGTCTCCCTCGAAGAGGTTGCCAGCTGGACGGGCCTGTCCAAGCGCTATCTTGAGCAACTCGCGGCCTCCTTGCGCCATGCCGCCCTGCTGAGCAGCGTGTCCGGCCGCCACGGCGGGTACTTGCTCGCCCGGCCCGCCGAGACCATTCACTTGTCGGAGATCGTGGAAGCCCTGATCGGCCCGATCAACATCGTCGACTGCGTCTGTGATCCCGAGAACTGCTTCAAGGCGGAGCGCTGCGAGAGCCGCCTGGTCTACCTGCTGGTCAACCGCAGCATCACCAGGGTTCTCAGCGAGTACTCCCTCGCAGACCTGTCGAATCCTGAGCGCCTCAGCGAGATGGCCGAGGCGCTGGATCAACCAGGGGGAGCTGCCGATCGCCCGTCCCTTCCCGCGCAAGACCTCTGTGGGTGTGCCGCCCCCAGCGCGGAGCCCCGTGCCTAGACCTGGAAGAGTGGAGAGCAACGATGGACCTGGCCGTTCACCTGATTAGCTACGCATCGATCGCGGTCTTCCTGCTGGCGGTGGTCACGCGCTTCCTGCGTATCCAGCGCTACCCGATCAACCTGCGCTGGGAGGTCTATCCGGTCCCCTCCGAAGGGGCGCGGTCCCGTCACGGGGGCTCGCGACTTGAAGAGGTGGACTGGTGGGAGAAGGAGCAGAAGAAGGACCATGTAACGGAGATGCGCCACATGATCCCGGAGATGGTCTTCCTGCAGGCTCTCTTCGAGCACAACCGCAAGCTCTGGCTTCGCTCGTTCCCGTTTCACTTCGGGCTCTACCTGCTGGCGGGCTGTGGCGGAATCCTGTTCGTTGCGGCCCTTCTGTCGCTGGCTGGAATCACTCTCCCGGCCCTGCTGTTGTCGGGTGCGGGCCTGGTCGGAGCCGTCGGCGTCGTCCTTTCGCTGCTGGGTGCCCTGGGTCTGATCTGGATGAGGTTCTTTGACAAGGACCTGGTGCCTTACACGAATGCGTCCCACGTCTTCAACCTGGTCTTCTTCGTGGTCGCGCTCGGCCTTCTCGTCCTGGCCTGCCGCGAGGCGGCCTGGGATATCGGGGCTTTCCAGGCCTACGTCGAGAGCTTGCTCCGAGGGGATTTGTCCCGCGCCAGCGGGGGACCCTGGATGCAGGCCGCGTTGATCGTCCTCTCTCTGCTGGTCGCCTGGGTGCCCCTGACACACATGTCCCACTTCTTCGTGAAGTGGTTTACCTGGCACAAGATCCGTTGGGACGACGAGCCCAACGTTCGCGGCGGTCGCATCGAGAAACTGGTCCAGCAGGCCCTCGAGTCCCCGGTTTCCTGGTCGGCGGCACACATCGGAGCGGATGGAAAGAAGAGCTGGGGCGACCTGGCGGTCGAGGAGATGGAAAAAGAATGAGCAAGAAGAGATTCCGCATCGAGGACATCAGCAAGCCGAGCCGGCAGTTTCAGCACGTCGATCGCGCTGAGCTGATGCCTCTCCCTGCGCCCCTTGATGATCCGTCCCAGGAGCCCGAGTGGACCCCACTATCCGAGGAAGCCTGCGAGACCTACGAGGCGAGCCTCGATGACACGCTGCTTCTCAACATTCCCAAGCCCGCGTCTGCCGAGGAGGAGCAGGCGCTCGTCGTCAAGTTCCTCTCGGGTCTCGAGAAGCTCTTCGACCCGGACAACAACTGGCCCTTCTTGAGGCAGCTCGTCACGACGATCGAGCACTGCGCGAACTGCCAGACCTGCTCTGAGTCCTGCCACATCTACGAGGCAAGCGGACAGAGTCCGATCTACCGGCCGACCTGCCGCACCGAGGTCCTGCGGCGTATCTATTACAAGTATCTCGTGCCGGGCGGAAAGTACTTCGCGAAGTGGCGCCACGGGGACATCGACTTGAACTGGACGGCGGTGGCCCGTCTCGGCGAGCTGAGCTATCGCTGCAATCTTTGCCGCCGTTGCGCGCAGACCTGCCCGGTCGGCTGTGACAACGGTCTTGTCGCCCGCGAGATCCGCAAGCTCTTCAGCCAGGAGCTCGGCATCTTTACGCCCGAGCTGCACAAGAACGGCGCGGTCCTGCAACTCGCGCGCGGATCCTCGACGGGGATGAACTCCCTGGTCGTCAAGGACAACGTCGAGTTCATCGACGAGGAGATGGAAGAGAAGGTCGGCTACAAGGTGGAGACACCCTGGGATGTCGAGGGCGCCGATGTCCTGCTGATTCACAACGCGGGAGAGATCATGGCATGGCCCGAGAATCCGGGTGCGTTCTCGGTGATCCTCAACGCGGCGGGAATCAACTGGACCCTCGCCAGTGAGCCCGTGGCCTACGATTCGATCAACTACGGCTTGTTCTATGACGACGTCATGCTCTCGAAGGTGGTCGTGCGGCACGCGCAGGCGGCCCGCAAGCTCGGTGTGAAGAAGATCGTCATCGGGGAATGTGGCCACGCCCACAAGGCGCTGACGGTCATTGCCGACCGGGTGCTTACCGGCGAATTGAACATCCCCCGCGAGAGTTCGATGACCCTGCTGCGGGACATCGTCATGAACGACATGATCGAGCTCGACCCCTCCCGGAACGACTTTCCCGTCACGCTCCATGATCCCTGCAACCTGGTGCGGCTGATGGGTGTGGTCGAGCCCCAGCGCCAAATCCTGCGCAAGATCTGCCCGCACTTTCGCGAGATGACGCCCCACGGCGTGGACAATTACTGCTGCGGTGGGGGGAGCGGCTTCGCGATCCACTCCAAGCACAACTTCGAGGAGTGGCGCTTCAAGGTCGCCGGCCGCAAGAAACTCTCTCAGATTCTCGGGGCATTCCAAGACTGCATGGATCCGGAAGTCAATAAATATGTTTGCGCACCTTGCAGCAACTGTAAGGGTCAGATCAGGGATATCCTCAAGAACTACGACCTGTGGGAGAAGAACCACATCCTCTACGGTGGCCTCGTGGAACTGATCGTCAATGCGATGGTCGATGTACCGCCGGGCTTCCTCGAGTGGAGATGGCAATAGGACAATGCACAAGATCCTGGTGATCGACGACGAGGAGACGATCGTTACTTACCTTACGCTGGTGCTCGAGGACAGTGGCTATGCGACGATCTCCGCGGAAGGAGCTGACGAGGGACTCGCGCTGGCCCGTGAGGAACGACCGGACCTCATTACGCTGGATATCATGATGCCCAAGCGTTCCGGCCTGTCGGCCTTCGCGGAGATCAAGAAGGATTCCGAGCTGGCAAGCATTCCGGTGATCATCATCAGTGGTTTCACTGCCCTGTACGATTTGCGCGATCCGGAGGCCTTCGGGAGCATCGTGCAGGACGGAGCGATTCCGCGTCCTGAGTACTGCATGGAGAAGCCGATCGATATCCCGGACTTTCTGCGAGCGGTGAAGTTGCTCTGTGAAGGCGGGTCGATGCCGGCGGAGAACGCATTGTGAGACCCGAAGAGGAAGTCCGGAAGTGGATCGAGGAAGAACTCTTCGATCGGGTGCCTGTGGCGATCAGCGTGATCGATCGGGATTACCACATCGTCGAGGCGAACGAGACCTTCGAGCGCACCTACGGCAAGGCGAAGGGCAAGGTCTGCTACGGGCTCTACAAGAATCGCGCGGAGCGCTGCGAGCACTGTGGCGCCGCGCGCAGCTTCGAAGACGGACGGATCCGCGTCAGCGAGGAGATGGGCATCGAGCGGGAGGGCGAGCAGACTTGGTACATGGTTCACGTCGTGCCACTGGTGCGCCCTGATGGATCCATTCCCTTCGTGATCGAGATGTCGACGGACATCACGGAGGCCAAGACCCTGCAGAAGGAAAAGGTCGCAGCTGAGCGCCTCGCTGCCGTCGGCAGCACCGTGGCGGGGCTTGCCCATGGCATCAAGAACATCATCATGGGGCTCGAGGGCGGCATGTACGTTGTGAACTCGGGGCTCAAGCGGAACGACTCCCAGCGGCTCCTCAGCGGTTGGCAGATGCTCGAAGAGGAAATCACGAGGATCTCCGCCTTCGCCAAGGAGTTCCTCGACTTCGCCCGCGGACGGGAGCCGCAGGTCTCTCTGGTGGACCCCAACCGGGTGGCCGCGAAGGTGGTCGAACTCTTCCACGACCGGGCGGAGCAATCGGGGATCGCGTTGCAGGCGGACCTCGATCCTGGAGTCCCTGAGGCCGCGATCGACGAGGAGGGTATTCATAGCTGCCTGACGAACCTCGTCTCGAACGCGATCGACGCCTGCGAGATGAGTGACAAGAAGAGCAAGCACGTCGTCCTTTCGGTGTGTGATCACGACGGTGTGCTCTGTTACGAAGTGTCGGATGATGGCTGCGGCATGGACTACGACGTGCAGCGCAAGGTCTTCACGAATTTCTTCTCGACGAAGGCGGCGGGGCGGGGAACCGGACTCGGTCTCCTGGCCACGCGGAAGATCGTACAGGAGCACGGGGGGCAGGTCGCTTTCGAGTCGGAGCGGGGGAACGGATCGGTGTTTCGCCTTGAGCTGCGAAGGGAGAACCTGCCGGAGCCAAGTGAAAGGGGATCGATGGATGCTCATGAGCCTGCGCGGCCGCAGCCGAAGGGCTCATGAACCATCCGCGCCAGGAAGAGCATGATCAGCGCGGCGCAAGCGAGTCGTGCGGAAAGGAGAGTCGGCGATGGTGAGGGCAGAAGACAAGACCGTGCTCGTGGTCGAAGACGAGCCGGATGTGAGGGTCTTCCTCCAGACCGTGCTCGAGGATGCCGGATTTCAGGTCATCACGGCGAAAGACGGCGAGCTGGGCTGGGAGATGATCTGCGAGCGGCGGCCGGACTTCATCTCGCTGGATCTGATGCTCCCCAAGCGCACGGGTCATCGGCTCCTGCGGGATCTTCGGGCCGATCGGGAACTCGCGCAGATCCCGGTGCTCATCGTGACGGCGCACGCCGATGATGATCTCGGCGGCGGGCCCGATGGTGTCCTCGACAGCATCATCGCGGAAGGGCCCGGTAAGCTGCTCAAGAAGCCCGTCAAGCCGATCGACTTCGTCCGCTGCGTGCAGCAGGCTCTTGGAGTCGAGGAGGGCGTCGATCTCGAGTCGAAGTTCGATCTGAAGGGGCAGGTTCAGAATCTGATGAATGGTGCGGAACCGGATGCGTTGCGTGCGGCCCTCGAAGCGCTGCGGGGACGGTGAGATGGGAGCCGAGAAGACCAAGAGGATCCTCATCGTCGACGATGAGCCCAACGTCGTGACCTACCTCGAGGCCCTGCTCCAGGACGAGGGCTACGAGACCTGTGCGGCCGTCGATGGCGAGGACGGTCTGGCGAAGGTGCGGAGCGAGTCGCCGGACCTGGTGACCCTGGACATCACGATGCCGAAGACCTCGGGCATCCGGCTCTACCGCGAACTCAAGGCGGATCCTGCCCTCAAGGACATTCCCGTCGTGGTCGTCACGGCGGTGACGGGCAAGGGGCACGACGCCGGGCAGTTCGAGAATTTCCTGGCGACCCGCAGCCACGTCCCTCCGCCCGAGGGCTTCTTCTCCAAACCGATCGACCGCGACGCGTTCCTCGAAATCATCGCGAAGATCCTCGGCAGCTAGTGTCCGGCGCAGGACACGAGCGCTCCGTCAAACAGCTTCGCTACAGTCTTCGCCAGCCTTCGCCGTCTCTGGCGGCGTTGGGCCTTGTCGGCGCGGAACACTGGCCGGCAGGGCTCAGAGCGCGTCGCGCAGGAGCGAGAGCTGGCGCTTGACTTCGCTCCAGGCGGTGCCGCCGTAGGAGCTGCGGCGCTCGGCAGCCTTCCGGGGGTCCAGCAGGCTTTCCAGGTCGTCGCCGAGTTTCGGGTGGAACGAGCGCGCCCGTTCCGGTGTCAGGGCGGAGAGGGTCTCGCCCTTCGCTTCGAGAGCCTGTACCAGGTGGCCCACGGTGTCGTGGGCTTCTCGGAAAGGCACCCCCTTCGAGCTGAGGTCGTCGGCCAGTTCGGTCGCAAGGCTGAAGTCGCCCTGGAGTTCGTCTTCGAAGCGCCGGGACTCGATCGCGAGCGTGGACCAGGCTCCCGCCATGATCCTCAAGCAATCGCGGGTCGTCTCCACCGCATCGAAGAGAGCTTCCCGGTCCTCCTGGAGGTCCCGGTTGTAGGCCAGTGGCAGCGACTTGACCAGGTTCGTGAGCGCCGTGAAGGCCCCGGCGACGCGCCCCGCCTTGCCGCGCACGAGCTCGGCGGCATCCGGGTTTCGCTTCTGGGGCATGATGCTTGAGCCGGTGGCAAAACTGCCGGAGAGGCGGATGAAGGCGAACTCGGCGGAGGACCAGAGCACGAGCTCCTCGGCCATCCGGGAGAGGTTCGTCATGCAGATCGTTGCCGCCGCGGCGACCTCCTGGGCGTGATCCCGCGCGGCGACCGCGTCCATCGCGTTCTCCGCGACTCCGCCGAAGCCGAGCAGTTCCGCCGTGCGCTGGCGGTCGATCGGATGGGGCGTGCCCGCCATGGCGCATGCTCCGAGGGGGCAGCGGTTCAGGCGGGCCAGCGCGTCCTGGAAACGCCCTCGATCCCGCGAGAGAGCGAAGGCGTGAGCCAGGAGCTGGTGGCCCAGGAAGATCGGCTGGCCCCGCTGAAGGTGGGTGTAGCCCGGCATCAGCGTGTGGCCGTCTGTCTCTGCCCGCTGAAGAAGCGTTTCGAGCAACTCCCGCAGGGCCAGGTCCAGCTCGCCAAGGCCGCGGCGCAGCCAGAGGCGGAGATCGGTGGCCACCTGGTCGTTTCGCGAACGGGCCGTGTGCAGCTTGCCGCCCACGGGTCCGACGAGTTCGGTAAGGCGGGCCTCGACGGCCATGTGGATGTCCTCGTGTTCGATTCCCGGGACCCAGGCGCCAGAGGCGAGTTCCCCACGAACCGTGTCGAGTCCCTCCGTGAGCGTGCGTGCGTCCTTCGCGCTGATGATGCCCGTCTCTCCAAGCATCGTGGCGTGGGCCTTCGAGCCTTCGATGTCCTCGTCGAGCATGCGCAGATCCACCTCGAGGGAGGAGGAGAAGCGCTGCATGAGGTCACTCACGCTGCTTTTGAAGCGGCCTCTGAGGAGACTCATTCTCCCTCCGAGACGCGCTTGGCGCCGAAGGAGCGCAGGCGCAGGGCGGACAGGCGGATGAAGCCCGTGGCATCGGACTGATCGTAGACATCGTCGGCCTCGAAGGTGGCGATCTCCTCGTCGTAGAGCGTGTGGGTCTCGGAGCGTCGTCCTTCGATCACGACGTTGCCCTTGTAGAGCTTGAGCCGGGCCTCTCCGTTGACGCGCTTCTGGACGTGGTCCATGAAGGACTGCAGCGCCTCGCGCTCCGGGCTGAACCACAGGCCGTTGTAGACCATCTCCGCGTAGCGGGGTGCGAGCTCGTCCCGCAGGTGTTGGACCTCGCGGTCGAGGGTGATGGACTCCACGGCACGGTGGGCGTGCTGAAGAATCGTCACGCCGGGTGTCTCGTAGACCCCGCGGCTCTTCATGCCCAGGTAGCGGTTCTCGAGGATGTCGACCCGGCCGATGCCGTGTTTGCCCCCCAGGGCGTTGGCCCGTTCGATCAGCTCGACCGGGGAAGCTTCCACGCCGTCGATGGCGATGGGATCTCCCTCGTGGAAGGTGACGGTGATCGTCTCGGCCTGGTCCGGGGCCTCTTCCGGATCCGCCGTCATGCGGAACATGTCCTCGGGTGGCGAGGCCCAGGGATCCTCGAGGACGCCTCCCTCGTAGGAGACGTGCATCAGGTTGGCGTCCATCGAATAGGCCGGCTTGGGGGCGGTCGGGACGGGAATGCCGTGCTGCTTGGCATAGGCGACGAGGTCCGAGCGCCCCTTGAACGCCCATTCTCGCCAGGGTGCAATGATCTGGATCTCCGGCTTGAGTGCGTAGGCGGCCATCTCGAAGCGAACCTGGTCATTGCCCTTGCCCGTCGCGCCGTGGGCGATGGCCGCGGCGCCGAAACGCTCCGCGGCACGGAGCATTCCCGCAGCGATCACGGGGCGGGCGAGCGCGGTGCCCATCAGGTAGTACCACTCATAAACCGCGTTGGCGCGAATCGCGGGAAAGATGCAGCGTGTCGTGAACTCCTCACAGAGATCCTCGATGATGACCTCCGAGGCGCCCGTGGCGTAGGCGGCGGCTCGTACCGCCTCCATGTCCTCATCACGCTGCCCGACATCGGCGGTGTAGGCGATGATCTCGGCGTCGTAGTTCTGCTTGATCCAGTGCAGGATGACCGAGGTATCCAGGCCACCCGAGTAGGCGAGTACGACTTTCATGTCACTCCTCCAACAGCAGCCGCAGACCTGCGGCCAGGGCTTCGCCACCCGCGGGGTCGCGGGTCACGAGCAGGACGGTGTCATCTCCGCCCACCGTCCCGAGCAGGCCCTCAGGGGCCGCGCTATCCAGTGCGTCGGCGACGGTTCCGGCAGCGCCGGGCAGGGTCTTGAGCACGACGAGATTCGCCGAGGCGGAGATCTCGACCGCGAAGGCCGCCATCCTCTCGCTCAGTGTGCTCCGGTCCGGGCTGGCCTCGGGCGGGGACGACAGGAGGTAGCGCACCGCGCCGTCCGGTCCGGCGGGCTGCTTCTGTGCTCCGATCGCCGCGAGATCCCGCGAGACCGTGGCCTGGGTGACCGAGAAACCGGCCTCCGCGAGGCGCTGTTGCAGCTCGTCCTGACTCTTGATGTCGTGCCCCTCGAGCAGGCTGCGCAGCGTCATGCGCCTTGCTGCCGTCCGCTTTCCCTTCATCTGCCGCCCTCTAGAATATGCGTATATGCGCATAGTAGGGGAGGTCGAATGCTCCGTCAAGGGCCGGCGTCAGATTCCCGGCGCGGGTTCTGGGGCGGCAGGACTCCCGGACTGTGGACGCAGCCGCTACGTTTCCCGGTTGTCGGGGTCGATTGCCGGGTATCGTGGAGTTCATGAAAACAGTGGACACAGATTATGCGCGCACGTATTATGTGTCAATGACGAAACGAACGAATCTCACGCTCTCCGCAGATGCAGAACTGCTTCGCCGGTCGCGCGCCGTGGCCCAGGCCATGGGCAAGAGCCTGAATCAGCTCATTCGGGAATACCTCGAGCGGATCAGCAGAACGGATGATGCGCCCGAGGAGCTTTCCAGAGAGTTTCGGCTCTTGTCCCTCGGAAGCAGGGGGGGGTCGGGTGGAGAACCCATCGACAGGGACGAGCTTCATGAGCGTTCGTAGCTTTCTCGACACGAACATCCTCGTTTACGCCGATGACGGCGACACTCCGGAGAAGCAACGCGTCGCCATCGATCTCGTGAGCGGTTTGCTCATCGAGGGTCGGGGAGTTGTCTCGACCCAGGTCCTGGCGGAGTACTTCGTCGCCGCGACAAAGAAGCTCGGGATCGAAGCCGCGCATGCACGAAAGAAGCTCGGGGTTCTGGGGCGGATGGACCTCGTGCGTATCGAGTTTGAGGACGTCTTGGCGGCGATCGATCTTCACCGCCTGCACCAGATTTCGTTCTGGGATGGACTCATCGTCCGGGCTGCACTCGCCTCCGGCTGTCGGGTGCTCTTCACCGAAGACTTGCAGCATGGCTTCCGCATGGACTCGCTCGAGGTGGTCAACCCCTTTTTGTAGCGACCCGATTCCTCGATGACTCCTTGCCCGGCACCCGGCAACGCAGGACGAGGTAGCCACCCAGGTAGCGGAAGGGGGAGGTGTCGGCGAGACGCTCGTACGCGTAGGCGAGGCCGCGGAAGATCGGCCAGGCGTTGTTCGAGGAGCGGGAGCGGAAGTACTGGAGCGGGAAGAGCCAGGCTCCGGTCACGCGCTCGACCTCGAAGCCGGCGCCCTCGAGCTGATGGTGCAGGGCTCGCCAGGAGGTCCAACCTGTGGGCTCGTCAAAGCGGGGCTCGCGGCCGAACGCGCGCATCAGTGCGCGAAGGGTTGCTTTCACGGGAATCTTGAGGGCGCGGAAGATCCCGTGGGGCGAGACCCAGTTGTACTGAACGAGGATCAGCTTGCCGCCTGGTCTCAGGATGCGCTTCGCTTCGCGGTAGGCTTGGTCCTGGTCCGGGACATGCTGGATCACACGCACGCAGGTGATGGCGTCCACGCTTCCTGCATCGAGCGGTACCTCGGTGGCGGAGGCCCAGATAAGTTCCGTTGGCGTGTCGATGGGGTCCTCTTCCAATTGGGCTTGCGCGACGGTGAGCAGCCGCCGGCTGCGGTCGAGGCCGATCATCTTCCTGGCCCGGGGCTCGAAGTGGCGCAGGAAGCGGCCGTGCCCGCAGCCGAGATCGAGGAGAGTCGGTACGGGAGA
>JANTFM010000068.1 GCA_024763475.1 Acidobacteriota bacterium
CTGCATCGATCGTTCCGGGCGGAGAGGTTGCGGTGACTCAGATACTCGACCGTCTCCTTCGGCTCGGCGCCGACGTGATCCACGCGGACGACGAGCCGGACCTTCACGCCTCCGGCCACGGAAAGCAAGACGAAATTCGTACCATGATCGAGACGCTCTCCCCGGAACTTCTGGTGCCGATTCACGGAGATCGCGTCCATCTCGAGCGTCTCGTCCGCTTCGCTGCCAGCCTCCCGAGAGCGCCGCGGGATATCCGCTTGATCGAGCAGGGCGAGGGGCTGGTCATCACATCCGGGACGACCCATGCTGCGGAGAAGGTCGAGATCTCCTCGGTCTATCGTAGTGATGCAGACCTGATCATCGATGCCGAAGTCGCCAGGCAGCGCCGCCAGCTTGGGGTTGCGGGTTGCGTGCTTGTCCGGGTGCGCATCAGCGGTCATGAGACTGCGGCCGAGGAGATCGATGTGCGAGTCGAGGCACTCGGTGTGGCCGAGTGGGATGGACCCCGCGGCTTCCGGGAGAAGGTGCAGCGCAGCGTCCAGAAACAGGTCGCCTCGGCAGCGAGGAACGCCGGGCGCGCAGAGCTCGAATCCTTGATCGTTTCTCGTGTTCGCTCGATTCTCCGTCGCAGCTCGCGCCTGCGTCCCAGCGTGGTCGCGATCGTCGACTACGCCGCCGAGGTTCCCGCATGACCCCCTCTTTGCCCCTGTCCGTTCTTGAAGCGATCCTCTTGGGTGTGGTTGAGGGCCTCACCGAGTACCTGCCCGTCTCATCGACCGGGCATCTCATCCTGACTTCGGCTCTGCTGGGTCGAGGGGGTGATCCCGCCCTCGAAGCTTTCGAAATCGTCATCCAGGCGGGAGCAATCCTGGCGGTCCTCGGACTGTATCAGCGACGAATCGTCCAGATGCTGCGGGGCTTGGTCGGTAAGGATCCGGCGGGACTTCGGCTCGCTCTGAATCTCGTCGTGGCCTTCCTCCCGGCGGCCGTCATCGGCGTCCTGCTCCACGATACGATCAAGTCCTATCTCTTCGGCCCCTGGCCCGTGGCGGTGGCGTTGGCGCTTGGAGGTGTCGTCATGATCGCCTCCGGCGGTCTCTCGAAGAGACGCCAAGTGTCCGGCCTGGTCATTGAGGACCTGAGCTGGCGCCAGGCCCTCATCATCGGCTTTGCCCAGTGCCTCGCCATGTGGCCGGGTACCTCCCGCTCCCTCGTGACCATCCTGGCGGGCCTGGGTCTCGGAATGGCTCCCCTGGCCGCAGCGGAATTCTCTTTCCTCCTGGCGCTGCCGACCCTGGGAGGCGCGACGGTCTATGAGCTGCTGAAGGAAGGCGACACCATTTTCTCGGGCATCAGCATGGGTCCCTTCGTCGTGGGTCTCCTCGCCGCCTTTGCGAGTGCGGCTCTCGCGGTCAAGGCCTTCGTCGCCTGGCTCGGCCGCCACGGGCTGGTCCCCTTCGGTTATTACCGCCTACTCCTCGCTGCCATCGTCGTGGCTTGGATCCTCCTCGGCTCCCAGGAACCGTCTGCGGTCGCTTCTCTTTAGTCGCTTACCCCACGAGCCATCGCCGCCCCACGCTCCGAGGCTTCCCGCGCCCCTGTCAACCTGGGAGAGGATCGCGCCGCCTTCGAGCGGTCCGCCACGACTCCGCAAACCCACCAGGGAGAGATCTGTAGGCCGGTCAGAAGGGGCGCGATCGCTGTCGCGTCAACCGGAAGAGGATCTGTCGCCCCATCAACCTGGGAGAGGATCGGGCAAAGAGGATCTGTCGCCCCATCAACCTGGGAGAGATCGGGCAGCCCTTGAACCGGTTCGAAGCGATTCCGCGAATCAACCTGGGAGAGATAGATACGGGGGACGAGATTCGCGTATGTCGCCCCATCAACCTGGGAGAGGATCGGGCAGCCCTTGAACCGGTTCGAGGCGATTCCGCGAATCAACCTGGGAGAGAAAGATACGGGGACGAGATTCGCGTGCGAAAGGCGTGGCCGCTTCTCATTGTTCATATCAACCTGGGAGAGGATCGGGGGGGGCCTTGAATCAGCCTGGGAGAGCGAGGCTCGAGAGCTTGGGCAGGCGTGGTTAGGGGTGACAAAGGTCAGAGGATTCGCGGTGGGGTTGGCTGGGTTGGGGCCGGCCCCGTTCACAATCGTCCGAAGAAGGGTTATCATGGATGGATTATTAGGAGGCTGGAAGGTCAGATCCTCGCCCGAGGGACTGGGCCGGACAGGGGTCGGAGGACAGAAGGTTGCGATTACATGAGATCTTCGAGCGCCCACGGGCGAGGGAGATGGCGGGGATCTCTCTGACAGGACTCTGTGTCCTGTCGGTCTTGACCCTTGCCACGTACAACCCTCAAGACCCGTCGTTCTTTTCGTCGACGGGAGAGGTTGCGAGTAACTGGATCGGTCCCATCGGGGCCGCGGTATCGGCGATTCTCTACGAAGGGTTTGGTCTGACCGCGTGGTTCCTGCCGTGGATCCTCTTGGCTGCCGCCCTGCGGCGCCTGCGGGGTGGAAGCCCAAGTGTGCGGCAGGGTGCGGCTCTCGGGCTGGGCCTCGTCGCGTTGGCGACTGCGGTCCTGCTATCCCTGCTCGTGAGACCGTTCGACGTGGGTGGTGTCCCGCTGCTGCCCGGCGGACTCGTGGGGAAACTCGGGGCGGAGGGCTTGGTCGCCTTGCTCTCCCAGGTTGGTGCGGGTGTCGTGGCGATGATCTTCCTGCTCTTCGGGATGGTCTTGGCGGCACGCTCCTCACTGGCCGAGTCCACGGGGGATGCCTGGGTGCTCGGTAGGAACCTGCTGCGGCGTGCTGCACCGCTGAGAAAGCGGCTCTTTGGCGAAAACGGGCTGGCGTCGCGCAAGCGATCCTGGTCGCTGCGTCTCCCAAGTGTCTCGCGCCTCCTTCACCCCCTACGCCGCGCACCCCGGACTCGCTTGCGGACTCGTTCCGCAGATCTTCCAAGGCCCAGGACTCCGAGCCCGGCGCCGCTGAATATTGCAAAGCCGCCGGAGAAGAAGAAAAAGAGCTCGTCGCGCCGGGGCCAGCAGGCCAAACTCCCGGTCGTGATCAAGCCCGGAAAGGGGGCATTGCCCCCCGTGGATCTGCTCGATCCGCCCGGCCGCCGCCAGCCGGTCTCTCGAAAAGAACTCTTGCAGACTGCAGAGGCCGTGGTGAGCCGCTTTCAGGAGTTCAAGGTCGATGGCCGGATCGACGAGTTCAGTCCCGGACCCGTGGTCACGACCTTCGAGTTCCATCCCGACAAGGGCGTCAAGCTCTCGCGGATCACTTCGCTGTCGGACGATCTCGCGCTGGGGCTCGAAGCCGAGAGTGTGCGCATGGAGCGCATCCCGGGTCGCTCGGCCGTCGGCGTGGAGGTCCCGAACAAGAAGCGGGAGACCATCGCGCTGCGAGAGATCATCGACTCACAGGTCTTCCGGAGTTCCCGGGATCTCCTGACTTTGGCGCTCGGCAAGACCCAGGAAGGCGAGATCTTCTGCACCTCGCTCTCGGGGATGCCGCACCTGCTCGTCGCGGGCTCAACCGGTTCCGGAAAGAGCGTCGGCCTCAATTCGATGATCACGTCGATTCTCTATCGCGCGCAGCCGGAAGAGGTGAAGTTCATACTGATCGATCCCAAGATGCTTGAACTCGGGATCTACGAGGGTGTGCCCCACCTTCTGGTTCCCGTCGTGACCGACATGAAGCTCGCGTCGAATGCACTGCGCTGGGCGGTGCGGGAGATGGATCGCCGCTACCGCTTGCTTGCGGCCTGCAATGTGCGTCATCTCAACGCTTTCAATCGCAAGGTGGATAACGATCTGGACTCCGTGGTCAAGGCGATCGAGTCGATACCTTCGCGGGGTGATGGGGATGCCTTCCAGGCGAAGCGCATGCCTTATATCATCATCGTCGTCGACGAGTTGGCGGACATGCTGATGACAACGGGTCAGGAAGTCGAGGACGCCATTGCCCGCCTGGCCCAGAAAGCCCGCGCCGTGGGGATCCACCTCATCCTGGCCACCCAGCGGCCGTCGGTGGATGTGCTCACCGGAGCCATCAAGGCCAACTTCCCGGCGCGTATTGCCTTCCGCGTCGCGTCCAAGATCGATTCTCGCACGATCATCGATGCTGCGGGTGCGGACAAGCTCCTCGGTGCCGGCGACATGCTCTACCGTCCTCCGGGCTCCTCGCGGCAGATCCGCGTCCACGGGGCCTGGATCTCGGAGCAGGAAGGCCTGCGTCTTGTCGCCTGGCTGAAAAAGCACGCCAAGGTCGAATACGACAAGTCCGTGCTCAAAGACCCACCGGTCGAGGCCGGGTCCGACGCCGATCCCTCATCCGGGGCCTCGGAGGACCCGATGTACCGCCAGGCGCTACGAAAGGTCATCAGCGAGGGGCATGGCTCGACCTCGTTCTTGCAACGGAAACTCAAGCTGGGTTATTCCCGTGCCGCTCGCATCGTGGATCAGATGGAAGAAGACGGGATTCTCGGACCGCAGGATGGGTCCCGGCCTCGCAAATGCCTTGTCGGCACGGACTTTCTCGAGCGGATGGACCAGCAGGACTTGGAGTGAGCGTGTAATCTGGACCCCATGAGAGGTCGGAGTCGGTGGATGCGTACACTCCTCGCGCCCGTGTTGGTGTGCATGGCTCTTGTGGGGTGTGTCGAGCCCGTGGCGACGAATCCGCGTCCGAACATCCTGATCATCATGTGGGATACCGTGCGTGCCGATCGCCTGTCCTGCCTGGGCTACGAGAAAGAGACGACGCCCCGCATCGATGCCTTCGCGAAGAACTCTCTTGTTTTCAACAATATGCTTTCGACGAGCAACTGGACCGTTCCCAGTCATGCTTCGATCTTCACAGGACTCGACCCCGATCTTCATGGTGCTGTCGGGAGCCGGGCCTGGCTGGATGACGCTCATCTCACGCTCGCCGAGCGCCTGGGACAGGCTGGCTACGAGACCTGGCTCTTCTCGGCCAACCCCTTCGTGTCCTCAAAGCACAACCTGACCCAGGGATTCGCCACGGAACTTCACCCCTGGCAGACGGTTTTCGAGCAGCCACTCAAAGACTATCTTGCCTCGAGGCCCGAACACGGTGTGCCGCTGAGGAAAGGACGTGCACTGCACAAGGAGAGCGGGCCGATCATGGGCGATGCGCTCTGCGACTGGCTTGATTCACGGACAGAGAAGGCCCCGTTCTTCGCCTTTCTGAACCTGATGGAGGCGCACTGGCCCTGGTACCCGACACGTGGCGAGCGCGAGCGTTTCATGACCCCGGAGCTTGTCGAGCATTCCTACCGAATGGATCACTCCTACCTCGCGCGCTACCGTTCGAATTTCGGCTACGGCGGATACGATGGTCGGGACGTCGCGGCGAGCTCGGGGCTCTACGACGCCGCGCTCTTCCACTTGGATCAGATCACTGGTGATCTCCTCGATCGGCTCAAGTCCAGCGCTCATTTGGAAAACACGGTGGTTGTCATCGTCTCGGATCACGGGGATAGCCTGGGTGAGCATGGCTTCCTGGGCCACGAGTACTCCCTCTACGACACGCTGCTGAGGGTGCCGCTCATCATCCATTTTCCCAAGCGCATCCCGGCAGGGACGGATGGGCGCCCGGTACACGGCAAGGACGTGTTCGCGACCCTTCTCCAACTCGCAGAGCTCCCCCTCGCGGAGGACGACGCCCCGCGTTCACAGAGCCTGCTGGGACCCGGCCAAGACGACCGGCCCAGGGAACGGGTGGCGGCCTACCTCGCCCCCAAGGCGAATGCGGTCGGACAGGTCTTTCGCGAGCATCCCGATCTGGACAGGTCCTACTGGATGACGCCGATCCACTCACTGCAGTTCGGGCCCTGGAAGCTGATCCGCTGGGACGATTCGCGGACCGAACTGTACAATACGGTCGAAGATCCCGGTGAAGAGCAGGATTTGGCGACGCGGAGGCCTGGCGAGGTGGCTCGTCTCGGCGCACGCCTCGAGCGTTTCATTGTGCAGGCGCAGAAGAGGCGTGTCGGTCTCACCCCGGCAGATTCTCCGAAGATGGATGAGGAGCAGCTCGAGCGCCTGCGAAGCCTCGGTTACGTGGGACACGAAGATAAATAAGCTCGAGCCCCGCTGATTTCGGCTGGGCCCAAGGAGAGCACGATGTCGAGAACGAAGAGGGGTATCGTAGCTACCGTTCCTGCCCCATGGCTCCTCTGCACTCTGCTCCTGTTGTTCCTGGGAGCCTGCGGTGCCCCAACCCAGAAAACGATTCACCCGCGAGGCCCCGAGGGCCGCAAGATCTTCATCTTCGCGGTCGACGGCGTCACCTGGCGGGTCATGGATCCCCTGCTTCAGCAGGGTAAGTTGCCAAACATGGCCCGTCTCATCGGCAGCGGAGCTTCGGGAGAGCTGAACACAATCGTCCCCGCTCACTCACCCATCATCTGGACTTCTATCGCCACCGGGAAATCGCCGTTCAAGCACGGTATCAAGGGCTTTTGGTACACGGTCGAGGAGGGGGAGCATCACGCCTCCCAGGCAGAGAAAGACACCCTGGACCGGCTGCGCTCGATTGGCTACATCAGCGGTCCCGCGGAGGGTAAGAATGGAGAGCCTGCGAAGGCGCTCTACCATAGCGGCAAGCGTAAGGCACTCGCTCTCTGGAACATCCTCGGCCGTTTTGACATGCGCTCGGATGTCATCGCCTGGTGGGTCACCTATCCTGCGGAGGCCATCAAGGGGCGCATGATCTCGGACCGCTATATCTACAATCGTTTCGAACTGGCCACGGCCGAGCGCGGCTATCTCTACGAGGACGAAGGCCGGAACGTGTATCCCGAGGAACTGAAGTCCCTCGTCGAGCCCCTCGTTGTCAAGGTCGAGGATATTCGTCCTGAGCAGATGCAGCGTTTCATCCGGGGGCCCGTCACGATCCCGAAAGCGATCACCCTGCACTCGATCGAAGACGAGTTGCGCATCGTCCTGGCGAAGGATCTCTCCTATGTTGAGATGAGCCGCGCCATGCTCGACGAGGAGGTGCCGGACCTCTTCACGGTCTACATCCAAGGCACGGATATCGCCAGCCACTACTTCTGGAAGTACCTGTTCCCGGAGGAATGGGCCGAGAAGTATCCCGACGCTCCGGTCAGCGCAGCAGATGTCGAGCGCTACGGCCAGGCGATCAACGAGTACTACATCCAGGCCGACGAGTGGATCGGAGAACTGCTCGAGTACGCGGACGAGAACACGACTGTCGTCGTTCTGTCGGATCACGGCTTCGAAACGGGTCGGCGTACCAGCAAGGCAGAGCCTGCGGCCCATGAGACCGTGTCGGGAGTCCATAGCAAGACCGGCCCTCCCGGCATCCTCGTCATGCATGGCCCTGATGTCCGAGAAGGCGTGCGTGTCTCAGGTGCTCACATCTACGACATCGTCCCCACGCTGCTCACGGTTCTGGGTCTTCCGGTTGCGGACGACATGGATGGCCGAGTGCTCAGGAGCTATCTGAAAAGCTCGGCCGACAGAGTGCCCGCTGACGAGGCGAGCATCCCAAGCTACGAGCCCGAAGCTCGCTGAGACGGCAACCCCTTGGGGCCCAACGTGTCCAAACTTCTCGCCAAGCGCTGGCTGCTCACTCTGGCGATCGTGCTGCTGGCACTCGCGCTGCGTGTGGCGCATGTGTATGAATTCAGCGCCAGCCCGCTCTCCGATGGCTGGCTACTGATGGACTCCCGCTACTACGACGCGGAGGCGAGGAGGATCTGCGAGGGGGAAGCCGACGCGACGGAGCCCTATTACATGGCTCCGCTCTACCCGCATGCGCTGGCCGCAGTCTACTCCGTGGTCAGGGATCGCGACGCCGCCTGGCCCTATCATCGCGGGCCGCACGCTGCGCTCTGGCTTCAGTGCCTCGTGGGTGCGCTGAGTGCTGCGGTGATGGCCTGGATCGCCTTCCTGCTTTTCGGGCGCTGCGCAGGTCTTCTCAGCGGCCTTGTGGCCGCTGCCTATGAGCCTTTCATCTACCACGACGGACTGCTGATGCCGAGCAGTCTGATCCTGCTGCTCAATCTATTGACTCTGCTCGCGCTCGTTCTCGCCGCACGTCACCGGACCTGGCCGTGGTGGCTCCTGGCCGGTTTCCTCCTCGGTCTTGCCAGCGTGGCGCACGGGACGGCCCTGCTTCTCGGGCCGGGCATCGCCCTCTGGCTGCTCCTCGCCTGGCGGGAGCTTCCTTGGCGCCGCCGGCTTGCGTGGAGCGCGCTCGTGACGGTCGCCGCCTGCGTTCCGGTGGGTCTTGTCTTTGCTCGCAACCTCTATGTCAGCGGCGACCCGGTCCTGCTGACATCGAACGCTGGCAGGAACTTCTTCATCGGAAGCGGACCCGGTGCCACGGGGACCTTCTACCTGCTCCCGACGCTCTGGAAGGGCTCGGACCTGGGGGCCCATCTCACCGGGTTCGCCCGAGAGCCAGGAGACCCTGCGGCGAGCGACATCTCCAGGCGGTACACGCGAGAGGCGTTGAAGGCGATCGCAAGCGATCCCCTACGCTATCTGCGGCTGGAATTCCGCAAGCTGCGCTTGCTCCTCGGCGCCAACGAAGTCGGCATCAATGATCAGCTCTACTTCGCACGCAGGTATTCACGGATCCTCTCGTTTCCGTCGCCGACCTTCCTCGTGGTGGCTCCTCTCGGCCTCCTGGGCCTGGGCCTGGGTCTGAGGCGATTCCGCGAGCTCTCTCCTCTCTACCTCGTGCTGTTCTGCCAAGCGGTTGCGTTTCTCCTGATGTTCGTCCTCGGGCGCTACCGATTGACTCTCGCGGCGTGCTTGGTGATCTTCGCCGCAGGCGCACTGGCCTGGCTCTGGGAGCGAGCACGGGCCGGATCGCGGCGTTCGCTCCTGGTCGCCGTGCTCTGCCTCGCCCTGCTATTCGCGTTCGTCGCATGGCCGATTCCAGGCATCGATCCAGAGCGTGGGTGGGGCAACCAGTACCTGCACGTCGGGCGTTCTTATCTCGCGCGCGGGGACCTTCAGCAGGCTGCCGTGTCCTTCGAGCGTGCCGTCGGCGCCGACTTCCGCCCGTGGGAGGATGTTGCTCGTCGCCGCGCCGAATGCTACCTGTACCTGGGTCGCCTCAAGGAGCGCTCGGGCTCTCGCCGTGAGGCCCTGTCATCCTACCGCGACGGCCTGCGCGCGCTTCGTAAGGCGGAAGGGGATGACGAGCGGGTCAGGCGTCTGGAGCGTCAACTGATGCAGGCCCGCGAACGCCTCGGTTCCGTCGCCATCGGTCCTTGATCTTGCAGAGAGAGCCCATGACGCGACGTGGTGCGGCGCACCGAAGCGGAGCGCGGCAGGCGAGCCGATCACTCGACGTACCCCAGGGAACGGAGTTGGCGCAGCATGTCCTCGTCGAAGCTATCCTCCGCAGGGAGTTCCTCGACGCCTTCTCGGAGGACCCTGGCTCGTTCCAGCTGAGCGCCGAGCTTCGCGAGGAGGAGCTGTCGGAGTTCTGCGACCTGATCCGGATGATCGGCAGCCACATCCCGGAGTTCCCAGGGGTCGATGGCGAGATCGAAGAGCCTCTCCTCTCCGCCGGGTTCGTATTCGAGTTTCAGGCCGTGGCGGTACAGGACGTAGGCGAACGGATGCAGATCTTCGCGATCGCGCGCCGTGCGCTGCGC
This sequence comes from Acidobacteriota bacterium, assembly GCA_024763475.1. Taxonomy (GTDB): domain Bacteria; phylum Acidobacteriota; class Polarisedimenticolia; order J045; family J045; genus JANTFM01. The sequence continues at coordinate 9,674 of JANTFM010000068.1, forward strand.
GAAGAGGGCATCCTGTCCTTCCGGGTGCTCGAGCAGGTCGACGCCGCTCGCCTGCTGGCGGAGCGTCTCCAGCTCGGGAGAGTGGAGCCGTCCGAGCAGCGTCGGAAGGAGGTCGCTGAGGGAGATCCTCGTCTCGATGCGGCGGGGGGCCTGGCCTGGAAAGCGCATCAGCAGGGGCACGTGGAGTTGCTCGCCGTGGATGCAGCCATGACCGAGTTCTCCGTGTTGTCCCAGCCCTTCCCCGTGGTCGCCCGCGAGGATGAGAATCGTCCTGGAGTCGCGGCGAATCGCCTCCAGATGGTCGAGCAACAGGCCGAGCTGTTCGTCCGCGAAGCGTATCTCCCGGTCGTAGCCCGTGATCTCGTCAACCACCTGGACGACCGACCCGGCACGGCGCTTCAGCCGGGATCCTGCCTTTCGTTCTTCGAGGAAAGCGGCAAGCGTCGCCGCGTCTGATGCCTCCCGGAACTCCAGCCCCTCGTGAGAGGCGTAAGGCCAGTGCGGGTCGTAGAGGTGTACCCAGAGAAAGAAGCTCTGCCCGGGCTTCAGCGTATCGAGCCACGCGAGCGCGTCTTGGACCGTTTCGTCTGCGGGACGACTGTGGCGCTCCGGTTCCCTGAAGAAGCCGAAGCCGGCTGCGATTCCGGTGGCTCTCTTCAGCGGCGCAGCACTGACGAGCGCCGCCGAGCGGTACCCGGCGCTCGATAGCCCCTGGGCCAAGCTCTGCAGGCCAGGGGTTTGAATGAAGCGCGCCCCACCGTGCTTCACGTTCGCTAAAATGCCGTGCTCATGTGGATAGACCCCGGTGAGCATTGTCGCGTGCGCGGGCAAGGTGGTTGCGATCGGCGTGTAGGCGTTTTCGAAGAGCAGGGATTCCCTGGCCAGCGCATCGATTCGCGGACTGGTGTTGCGAAAGTAACCATAGCAGCCCAGATGATCTGCACGCAGGGTATCTATGGTGACGAGCAAGACGTCCGGCCGGATGTCCGCCGGGTGAGCGTTGTTCTCGACGCTGCAAGAGGTCAATAGCATCGAGCTAGCGGCCAAGAACAGACACCATCCGCGAGGGGCGATCATCATTCCACTCCGCGCCGTGCCCGTGGCGCACGGGGATGATAGGACCACGGGTCGCAGCGTTCCGCGGGCCAGCCGACGGCCGCCAACGGCTCCTCGCTGCCGGAGACGAGGGCGCAGTGCTCCTCCGTGGCGGGAGCTTCGGCCCGCGGGCCCGGGCGATCGAGATCAACGATCTTCGTCCCGGTCAGCCTGCCGAGATAGAAACTCTCGATCGGTGCCATGCGTTGCTGGTAGCGCTGCTGATGGCGAAAGGAGCTGAGGAATACCTGGGCGTAGTTCTCCGCGGCGAGGGCTTCTCCGAGGGACGCTGCGGGATGTTGGAATCGCAGCGGAACTCGCAGCAGATCGAGGGTGACAAAACTCGCGAGAGCGCAGGCCGCAGTGAGCAACAGGGCCGCCTGAATCCGCTTCGATGAGCGCAGGGTCAGGAGGGCTGAGACGAAGAGCAGGGCGAAGAGTCCTCCCGCGAGGAGGGTCCAGCTACCGGGCAGGCTACTTGGTAAGTGGTAGAACTCGTCATGGCTCGGCCAGAGGAAGGAGGGCCGCGCCGCAGGTGCGTAGGCCGGGTTTGGCACACAGAAGAAGGCACGGATCCCACCTGCCGCTGCCAAGATCAGCGCGAGTTGGGGCATGCGCCCCCCGGCGATCATTCTGGCTGCGAGGACGCCGGCGATCAACGCCAGAGAGGGATAGGCCGGCAACCCGTACCAGGGCCATTTGGCGACGACCAGGGAGAGGGTGGCGAAGAGCAGCAAGACGAAGCCGGCGTGAGCCCTCAGGAAGCTCCGGGCCGGAGCCGGAAACTCGCCTTCGAGGCGCGGCCACGGGATCAAGGCGGCGAAGAGGGCGAGTGCCACGAAGGGTGAGGCAGGCAGAAAAGAGCTCCAGAAGGCGTGGACGTGGACCCACCGGGGAGGCGAGAAGGTGGAGGCAGTCGCACCCGATCGCCCCAGGATCTCGTAGATGAAATAGGTCTCGACGAAGTCTCTGCCATGCAGCACAAGCATCGCCAGATGCCAGGGGAGCACCAGAAGAAGCAGCGCTCCGCCGGCCCAGCGCCAGTAGCGCCAGAGACGTGGTCTCCCCTGGCGCCAGAGAACAATCGAGACGGGGATCGCCGGGAAGACGATCAGCGGTGCCTTGAGCATCGCAAGGCAAGCGAGTGCTACGACCGAGCCGATGAGGGCCGCACGCGAGGAGCCGGAGCGCAGGCCCCAGCTGAGTGCCGCGAAGGAGAAGAGCATCACCAGCGCATCCAGTGCTGCGGAGCGTGCGGCGTGCTCGAAGAGGACGTGATGATTGAGGAGTAGCAGGAGGCCGGCCGCGAGACCCGCGAGCGGGCCCCCGAGGCGCTTGGCCTCGTAAAAGACGAGGAGGATGAGCAACAGGGCTGCTGTTGCGGAGGGTGCCCTCGCGGCGAATTCGGGATGCTCGGTGCGGAAACTCATCGAGGTGCCGATCAGCCAATAACCCAAGGGTGGTTTGTGGAGAAAGGGCTCTTGCCAATAGCGTGGTGTCAGCCAGTCTCCCGTTTCAATCATCTCGCTCGAAACGGCGGCGTAGAGCGCCTCGTCCTCGTCGTGAAAGCTGGCGTCTCCGAGGCCGTGGAAGAGCAGGACAGAGGCAAGGCAAGCCAAGAGCAGGGCAAGGAGCAGGGAGTGCCTCATGTTTCAGCGTCCCCGCAGCCGGGATCTGGAGCCTCCGGTGCATCGTTTGCGAGTCGTCTCGTGCACAGGCCTCCGGCAGCCCGTTGACGCAGCCCCTCCGCGCGGGATACTCCTGCGGTGACACAGAAATTCGTCATGTTCTTCGCCGACGAAGGGCGCCCCTGGCTGCGTCAGGTCTCCTCCCCACAATCCCGGTAGAGCGTCGTCGGCCTGCCTTGCCGGAGACGCCGATCGCTCGCCGAATCGTGCGACGGACTTCCGTGTCGGGAGACTAGCTTCCACGTCAGGACCTTTTCCTTCGTGCTTTCTTCAGGGCTTCGAGTGCGTCGCGGGCAGCGTCCTGCTCGGCCCGTTTCTTGGAGCTGCCTCGGCCCCTGGCCTGCTCATGACCCTGGACATGGACGGCGATGACGAAGTGACGCGCATGATCAGGTCCCAGCGCCTCCACGGTCTCGTATACCGGAAGGGGCCATCCCCGTGCCTGGACATACTCCTGGAGCGCCGTCTTGGGATCCAGCGCCCGTCCCTTCTTCGCGTCCGCAGCGTCGATCTGGCCGGCGAAGGTTCGTCTCACGAAGCTCCGAACCGGGCGGATGCCACCGTCGAGGAAAATGGCTCCGATCTGGGCCTCGACTCCGTCGGCGAGGAGCGAGGGCTTAGCGCGCCCGCCGCTGCTGTCTTCTCCCCGGCCGAGCAGCAGGCAGGAGCCCAAGCCCATGTCCAGCCCTAGCTTGGCCAGGTAACGCGTGTTGACGAGAGCGGCTCGGAGCCGCGTCATCGCCCCCTCGCTGAGTTCTGGACGGCGTCGCACGATGAGCTCGGCAACCAGGAACCCGAGGACGGCATCACCGAGAAACTCGAGTGGCTCGTTGTTCTTCTCTTCGCCCTTTTCGTGGGAGTAGGAGCGGTGGACCAGGGCCTGGTGGAGGAGTGCCGGATCCTTGAAGCGATAGCCGAGTGCGGCCTCGAGTGCCGCCGCAGTGCCCGAGGCGGGCGGATTGTCCTGCACGAGTACGTTCCTCCTGCCGTTGTGCGTCCTGATGAGCAGCTTGGATTGTAACAGCTAGGGAGCTCCGGTAGGCAGAGCAAAGGGGGAAGGGCTAGACTTGAGCATGTATCTTGCGACGAGAGTCTTGGCGATCTTGGTCCTGTTCCTGGTCCCGACAGGGGCGTACGCGGGAGATGAGCCTTGGCCCACCCTGCCGGACGATACCTGCACGGTCCTGCTCCTGACCGGTGCCGATCAGGGGAGGCTCCGTCCCCCGGGCTGCTTCAAGGGCGCTGGAGG
>JANTFM010000069.1 GCA_024763475.1 Acidobacteriota bacterium
GCTGTTTGAGCCGAGTACGGGTGCGAGGGCCCGAAAGGGCCCGGCCAGTGTGCAGATACGCTGTTTCGGCCGAAGGGCTCATGCATATTCCGGGTTAGGGCGCGGCGGATCCTGTCGCCTGTGAAGTCGCGTCGTGCCTCGCTACAGCACGGGCTCCTTGGCGATGCGCTTGAGTTTCTCCACGAAGGTCGTGCGCTTGAGGTCCAAGAGCTGAGCCGCCCGGGCCTTGTTGCCTCCGGTGATCTCGAGGCTCTGGAGAATCAGGTTCTTCTCGAGTTCGGAGACGACGTTGCGGAAGCTCACACCGTCTTCGGTGACCTGGTAGGCCGCAGTGGAGACGGTGCCGTCGTCGTTCTCTCCCAAGGGAAGATCCGACGCCAGGATCTGGGACCGGCCCCCGGACATCACGGTGGCGAATTCGATCGCATTCTCGAGTTCGCGCACGTTTCCGGGCCACTCATGTCTCGTGAGCATGCGCATGGCGTCGATCGCGAAGTCCTTTGGTGCCAAATGATTGCGCTTGGTGTACTTCGCGACGAAGTGGGCTGCCAGCAGGGGGATGTCGCTGCGGCGATCCCGCAGGGCAGGGACCACGATGGGAATCACATTCAGGCGGTAGTAGAGGTCTTCCCGAAACTCGCCTCGTTCCACCAGGGTCTTGAGCTCCTCGTTGGTCGAGGCAACGACACGAACATCGACTTCGATCGCCTTGGTACCGCCAACCCGCGTGAGCTGCCGTGACTGAAGGACGCGGAGCAGCTTGACCTGCAGGTCCGGCTTCATCGTACCGATTTCGTCGAGGAAGAGGGTGCCCCCCTCGGCGAGTTCGAAGCGTCCCGGCTTGTCCTTCTCGGCTCCGGTGAAGGCGCCGCGAACATGGCCAAAGAGTTCTGACTCGATCAGATGCTCGGGGATCGCGCCGCAATGCACCGCGACGAGCTGGCCGCTTTTCCGCAAGGGATGGCGGTAGTGCAGTGCCTGGACGACCAGTTCCTTCCCCACGCCGCTCTCGCCGCTGATCAGCACGGTGCTGTCGACTTGACTAACCTTCTCGAGCAGAGAAAAAACCTTCTGCATGGCGGCGCTCTTGCCGATGATTCGATCGAAGCTGGTCAGCTCGCGAAGCTCCGTGCGGAGGCGCGTGTTCTCCTCGCGCAGTCGCCGGGTCTCCACCGATTTCTCGAGGGAGAGCTTGAGCTGGGCCATCGAGAAAGGCTTCGGCAGGTAGTCCGCGGCGCCCCCGCGCATGGCTTCGACTGCAGAGTGGATCGTCGCGAATCCGGTCATGACGATCACGACCATCGAGGGGTAATTTCCATGCACCTTGTGGAGCAGGTCCTGCCCCGTCATCCCGGGAAGTTTCAGGTCGGTGATCAGGACATCCGCCGGTTCTTCGGTGAGCATCTCCCACGCGTGCTCGGCGTGTTCGGCTCCCCGCACGACATGGCCGAGGGTGGACAGGTACTCGACGACGGTCGGGAGCAGCCCCGGGTCGTCTTCGGCGATGATGATATTCAGGCGCTCAGACCCGGCGGTCATGGTCGCAGTACTCATTCCTGGATGCCCTGCCCTTCCGTTCCGACCGCTCGGAACTGCTGTGGAGTCTAGCGCATTGCCAGAAAAGAGTTTGTTGTGTGCCTTGGAGGCCCACCTGATCTCTGGCTGCGCTGGGTCTCCTGTGCATTCTCCCGGCATCCCGCCGCCGCGTTCTAGCGCCGGGACTACAGCGTCTCCTCCGCATCACACAACGAAGGTCTCTGGCAGGGCATGAGCCATAGCTCCCTGCACAGAAACTATACATAGGCGCCGTGGCCCAAGTGTCAAGAGTTCGACCATCTTGCGACGGGTTAGTCCATCGTGTGACGCTTTTGCCGTCCCCTCGTTCCGTGCATGCGGAAGCTCTCGCGAGCCTCCAAGTGCCCGCCAACTAATACGCTTAGATCACCTGCCGCGCAGCCGGAAATCAACTCGGCACGAGCTTTGCTGCGCGATGCGCGCGAACCGCGATTCGAGCTGGCGAGGACGAGCGTGAAAAAACTGACACTCATCGTGCTGCTATTCTACCCACTTCTGGCGTCTCCGGCGCCGGCGCCGCTTCCGTTGGCCGCGTCAGACGCCGAGCTGGAACAGGCCCGGCAGCGCCTGGTCGAGGCGGAAGAGCGCGCCGATTGGGAGGCGGCCGCCGTGGCGCTGCTCTCGGTGCTGGATCGCAGCGGACACGCAAGGGATGCCGAAGCCCTGTGGCTGGTGTCCCACCTTCTCGAGACCTTTCCAGATGATCCGGAGCTCCTATGGCGGCGGGCAGCTTCCGAGCGGCGAGCCGGGGACAACGAGGCCGCGCTATCCGATCTCCTTCATCTCGTAGAGGTTGCACCCTCCAACCCCCTGGGTGTGCGTGCCCGGCGGACCCTTCCAGCGATGTACCTCACGCTTGGCCTGGTCAAGAAGAGCGCCGAAGCCGATGAGGCGCTGATTCGGGATGGGTTGGCCGATCGCGTCGCCGTCCTGACGCGCCTGGCGAAGACCTACTCCTTGCTTGAGGACACGAAGCATGTGCGCGCCGCCCTCGCTCGCCTTGAGGCGATCGCTCCCGAGCGCCTGTCGTTTGACGCGGAGGTGCTCTGGCTGGCGGCCGACGCCGCCGCTCGAATCGGGACCCCCAAAGAGGGGCTCTCGATGCTGCTGCGCTTCACGAATCTCTTTCCGAAGGACCCGCGCCGCCCGGAAGCCCTTCTGCGAGCAGGAGGCATCTACCGTGAACTGGGGAACTCAGAGCTCGCCCTACAGCTGATTGACGAAGCGATCGAGTCCACGGACGATCCCGTGGTCGCGGTGAGAGGGCGTCTTGCGGTGGCCTTGATTCTCGAGGACCTCGGGCGGATCTACCGGGCTCGGGAGGAATACAAGGCGGTCATCTCCGCGGCGCTGGACCCGGCTCCCGCAGCCCAGGCCCTGGAGCGGCTGCTCGCGATCGAGCGCGAGAGACGCGGTGTTGATGGCGCGCTGATGATGCTGGCCTCGATGGTCCATCGTGGGGACCCCTTCGTACGGGAGATGGCCCGCAACGATTTCGACGGATTGATGCGTGAGATCAACGACAGTCTTGCGAAAGACCCGGTACGCGCGGCGTTTTACTACGAACTCTCCCGCTATATCAGCCAGGAAAGAGCCCTCTCGCCCGAAGCGCAGATGGCTGCGGCGCGGATGCTGGAGGATGTGGGCAGCTACGAGCGTGCGGGGGAGATCTACAAGCGCCTGACCCTGGTCTTCGGGCCGCAGAACAACGAGGCCGCAAGCGGCCTGGCGCGCACCCTGCCGCTTCGTTCGACGAAGGGCAGCGATCCCGTCAACCCGGAGCGGCTGGCTTCGCTCGAGCGGGATGAACAGTGGCGAGTCATCCTGGAGATTCTCCGTGGCCCCCGGCTCGAGGGGGCGGGAAGCGCCGAGCATCGTCGGCTCGCCGCCCGTGCTCGATGGTCTGAGAACATGCCTGAGAAGGCTCGCGAGTTGCTCGAAGCCCTCCCCAAGGCCAAGGCCGAAGCCGCGCTGCTGCGCGGCGACGCCCGCGCACTGATCGGGAAGTGGGAGCCCGCATGCTCGGACTACAAGGCCGCGCGTCCGGCGTACAGTCACGGTCCGGAAGTGGCATGGCTCGAGGTGCGTATCGCGGCCTGCGAGATACGGGCAGGCCGAAGCCGTCAGGCCGCGCAGCGCCTGGAGACGCTGCTGGCTCGCAAGCCGCAGATGCCCGCGTCGTTCGCTGCGGAAGATCTGCTCTCCCGGGTTGCGGTCTCCCCTGCAGGCGACACGAAGGACGAGACCGCCGCTGCCGCCACGGGCGTGGAGCCGACGTCATGAGGCCGGTGCCGGTGGGGATTCCGAGAGGGGGAGAGGCCTCCTTGCTCTCGAGCGCGATCCACGAGATGGAACACGCAAGCGGGCAGCTCGAGCAGCGCCATGCCGAGCTGAAGGAAGAGCTGCTCGTCCTGGCCCGCCGACTCGATGAGAAGAGCAAGAGCCTGGGATCGGCACTGGCGGAGAAGGATCGGCTGGCCCGCCTGCTCGACCTGGTCCTCGAGAGCATCGAGGCCGGAGTCGTCCTCCTGGGTCCCGAGGAACAGATCGTTGCCGCCAACGCGGCCTCGAAGCGCCTGAAGGTCGTCGTCGGCGGCAAGGAGCATCCTCTTTCGCTCTCGCCGCTGCTCTCGGGATCCAGGGACCGGGATGGTGTGCTGCTGCCCGAGGGTGAGGGCGGCCCGGCTTGGGATCTGAGGTGGAGCCGGATCTCGCTCGGCGAGCTGGGAGAGAGCTCCCTGCTGCTCGTGCAGGATGTGACGAGACTGGTCCGCCTTGAAGAATCGGCGCGCCGCCAGTCGAGTCTCGAGGCCCTCGGAAGGATGGGGGCGGAACTGGCGCACGAGGTGCGCAATCCACTCGGCGCTCTCGAGCTGTGCGCGACGATGCTTGTCGAGGATCTCGAGGAGCAACCGGACAAAGCGGAGCTGGCCGAGCAGATTCTCCTCGGCGTCCAGCAGCTCGGGGGCACGGTGACGCGCCTCCTTTCGACGGTGCGAAAGCGTCCCGCAGACGCGAGCCTCACGGATGCGGCAGCGCTCGGTCGCGAGGTTGTTTCATTCCTCGCCCCCGTCGCTCGCTCACGCGGGATCGAGCTTGCGGGCCCGCTTCCCGAGCAGATCGTGGATGCGGAACTCGATGCGGAGGGGCTGCGGCAGGCCCTGCTCAACCTCCTGGGAAATGCGCTCGAGGTCACGCCGGAAGGCGGGCAGATCCTGCTCTCGGTGACCCGCGCCGCGGAGGGGTTGCAGATCGATGTGGCCGACTCGGGGCCGGGCGTCCCTCTCCGGGAGCGCGCGCGGATCTTCGAGCCCTTCTACTCCGCACGAAAGGACGGCACGGGCCTGGGCTTGGCTGTCGTCGAACGCGTCGCAACGGCCCATGGTGGACGGGTCGATGTCCTGGACGGTCCCTTGGGCGGCGCCGTCTTTCGCATGAGTCTTCCGCTCCTGGCGGTGAGGTGAAATCCGTGGAACCCAAAGCTTCCATCCTGGTGGTCGACGACGAGCCCTCCATGCGCCTGGCGATGTCCCGCGTGCTCGAGCGGTCCGGTTTCGAGGTGACGAGTTCCTCCTCTCCGCGCCAGGCGCTCGAGGCTCTGCGCGCCCGCCCCTGGGACGCGATGGTCAGCGACATCCGTATGCCGCGGATGAGCGGCCAGGAACTGCTCCAGGAGGCGCTCTGCCTCCAGCCGGAGCTCAAGGTCGTGCTCGTGACCGCTTACGGTGCCGTGGCGGATGCGGTGGAGGCGATCCGCCACGGGGCGAGCGACTACCTCTTGAAGCCCTTCGCGCCGGACGCTCTTGCGGGCGCCGTGACACGCTGTCTCTGCGATGGAGATGAGGCTGGAGGCGGCGAGCAGGGCTCTCTCCTGGTGGGAGAGGATCCTGCCTTCCTGGAACTCGTTGCCCAGTCCACGTCCGCGGCGCGCACCGATACGACCCTGCTCATCACCGGGGAAAGCGGGACGGGCAAGGAGGTGTTCGCGCGCCACATCCATGCGCAGAGCGCCCGGGCGGAGGGTCCCTTCGTGGCGGTCAACTGTGCGGCCCTCCCGGGTGACCTTCTCGAAGCCGAGCTCTTCGGAGTGCGGAAGGGCGCCTTCACCGGGGCGGATCGGGACCGGGACGGACACTTTCAGCGGGCGGATGGCGGAACGCTTCTCCTGGATGAGATCGGTGACTGTCCGCTGCTCCTGCAGTCCAAGCTGCTGCGGGTGCTCGAGGAGCGCATCATCTCTCCCCTGGGATCCGGTGACGCCCAGCGGGTCGATATCCGCATCATCGCTGCGACCCACCAGGATCTGGTCAAGGCCGTGTCCGAGGGACGATTCCGGCAGGATCTCTACTTCCGGCTGAGCGTGATCCCCCTTGAGATGCTTCCTCTGCGCAAGAGGCCCGCAGACATTCCCTTGCTCGCAAGGCACCTGGTGCAGCGTCTCGCGGAGGATGCGGGCCGCACGCCCCCGAGCCTGAGCCGCGAGGTGCTCGCACGCCTGGCTCGCCACCCGTGGCCCGGCAACGTCCGCGAGCTGCGAAACGTGATCGAGCGTGCGGTGGTGCTCAATCGGAGCGGTTGTATTGAGGCACGAGATCTTTTTCTCGATGACTGGGGCGAGTCCCTGGAACCCTCGGGACTCTCGGCAGGGATGACCATCGCGCAGGTCGAGCGGCGCCTGATCGAGACGACCCTGGAGGCGGCCGGTGGAAACCGGACCCGTGCCTCGGAAATGTTGGGCATATCGGTGCGGACCCTGCGGAACAAACTGAAGCTCTTCCGGGAGGAAGAATCTGCCGCCCTGGTGTCAAGCTGATGACGCTTTCAGGGCCAATGTGGCGGCAGAACACCTACCAGCTTCCCGGTTCGGGCCTCTCATGCAGGCATGGCCTTTGCTTACAACTCCGGACAAGGAGAGTTGCATGAGTATCGAAAGCCTCAGCGGCGACCGCTTCATCGACCAGATCAAGCAGGCGATGGACGTGATTTCGCGTCGTCAGCAGTTGGTCGCGTCCAACGTGGGCAACATCGACACGCCCGGTTACCGGGCGGTCGACATGGACTTCGACAAGGCGCTGCAGGAGGCCACCGGAACGGAGGCCTCGCTGCCCATGCTCCACGGCTCAGCGCGCCACCTTGACGGTGGAACGGCAGCAGACCTCGGGTCCCTCGCCCACGAGGTCGAGGGTCTCGCCATGCGCCCCGACGGCAACAACGTCAGCCTCGACCGGGAGATGATGAACCTCGCTGCAACGAAGCATCGCTACGAGGTCTCGGCGAGCCTCGTGCGGCAGCGGATTCGCCTGATGCGCTATGCGATCGGGGAAGGAAGGAGTAGCTGATGGCCCTCTCGGATGCTGTTCTCGTGGCGCGCAGCGGGCTGGAGATGCAACGCGTCCGTATGGAGCTCATCTCCTCGAATCTGGCGAACGCCCAGACGACCCGTACGGCGGAAGGTGGACCCTATCGCCGACGCCTGCCGATCATCGAGGCGGCCCCGCCGGAGGGCTCCTCCTTCGCCGACCATCTCGACCGCAGAGTGCAGGGTGTGACGGTCCGGCAGGTCGATCTGGACCCGCGCGACCCGGTCATGCGCTTCGAACCCGGTCACCCGGATGCGAATGCGAAGGGCTACGTCGCCTATCCCAACGTGGATCCAGTCGAGGAGATGGTGGACATGATCTCGGCGGTCCGCTCCTACGAAGCGAATGTCAACGTGGTCAAGGCGGTGGGGCAAATGCACCGCAGCGCGCTGCAGATCAGCAGGGGCTAGCCCGGGGCAGGGCATGGAGAGCGCAATGACAAGCCAGTTCGTCCCGACGTGTAATGGGAGATCAAGATGAGTGGACCCTCGATCCAGGACTTGGGCCGCATCGGTCAGGAGCTCCTGCGGCCTGACGCTGCAAACGGTGCCCGGCACCCGGACAACGTCGCTGGCAGCAGCTTCGGAGACGCTCTCGAGAGCGCGTTGCACAGTGTCGACGACGGCCTCAAGACCGCCGACAAGACCGCGACGAACTACATCTCGGGCAAGGGGGGAGATCTGCACGGGGTGATGATCGAGATGGAGAAGGCCGACCTGCAGTTCCGCACGATGATGCAGATCCGCAACAAGCTGCTCGAAGCCTACAAAGAGGTCATGCGCATGCCGGTCTGATCCATCGACCGCTAACTGGCGCCCGCTATGTTGAGGCCGCCGCACTGGATTCGTAGACGATGAACGAGTTACTGGAACAGATCACCAAGGCTTGGGACTCGCTGTCTCTGCGGCAGAAGATGAGCCTCTTCGTATCCGCCGGGTTGACCGTGGGAGCGGTCATGACGATCGTCTGGTGGGCCGGGATCCCGACCTGGACGCCATTGAGCGTCAACGTTGAGGCGCGCTCCGCGCAGGAGATGATCCAGGCGCTCCAGTCCGCGAGTATTCCGGTTCAGACGGCTGACGGGGGCGGCACGATCGAGGTGCCTGCCGAGTCTCTCGAGGAGGCCAAGCGGGTACTCGCCAGCAAGGATCTGCTGGGACTGGGGAGTGAAGGGGGCGACGACTACGTCACCGGTAGCAACATGGGGGAGTCGACGCGCACGATGGAGTGGCGGATGAAGCGTGCCCAGGAGTCCCGGCTCGCTCGCACCCTCGAGGAGGTGACGTGGATTCGCAAGGCGCGCGTACACTTGACCTTGGCTGGGAGCAGCCCCTTCGTCGATGATCGGGATGTCGCCAAGGCATCGATCCAGGTCACGGTCGCCAAGGGCTTCCGCCCAGGCTCCGCCCAGGCGCAGGGTATCGTGAACCTGGTTCGCGACTCCGTGCCGGAGCTCATTGCGGACAATATCTCGGTCACAGACCAGACCGGACGCCCGATCGTGGACGGCCAGGCCGATTCCGAGGTTGGGGGTGTGGCGGCGAACAAGCAACTCGAGATCAGGAACCAGGTGGAACGGGATATCACGAAGAGCATCGCCCTGATGCTCGAGCCGATCCTGGGCCGCGAGGGCTTCGCCATCCAGGCGAACGCCACGCTCGACTATCAGAAGACCAAGCGCTTCCTCAAGACCTTTGATCCCGATGGCTCGGTGCTCCTTTCCGAGAGCAAGAACAAGACGAAAAACTCCTCCGGCCGGGCCGGCGCATCGGGAGCTCCGGGGACCGCGTCCAATCTGCCGGGGGGCGGGCCTCCCTCCGGGGGGATCGCTTCGAACGAGCAGCGCAGCGATCAGCTCAACAACTATGAGAACTCCTTCGAGGAGACGACCATCGAGGAGCCGTCGGGCACCCTGCAGAAGGTCTCCGTGTCGGTCGTGATCGACCAGAAGAGCGAGGCGGTGGAGGGCCAGGAGGAGCCCCAGGTCGTTCCGCGGGATGACGCGGAGATGCAGGAGATAGAGCGCATCGTCAAGGCAGCCATGGGCTTCGACGAGGAAAGGGGAGATGCCTTGGTTGTGAGCCAGCGACCCTTCCGTCACGGCCCTGTGATCGAGCCCGAATCGACTCTGGATCCACTCTCCTTCCTGCCCTTGGTCAAGTGGCCTGCGCTGGTCCTGCTGCTCTTGATCGCGTTCTTCCTGTTCTATAAGCCCACACTGAAGACCGTGCAGGGCATGATCACGGCGGGCAAGGCGCCCGGCGCGGAGGAAGGTGACAGCGCGGAGCTTGAGCGGCAGCTCCAGCTCGGACCGCCCTCCCGCCTCGAGTTGATGCGCCAGCGTCTCGCGAAGCTGGCTGCCGAGCAGCCGGAGGGCATGGCCCAGACGATGCGTGTCTGGCTCAACGAGGAGACGGAGTAAGCATGGCCGAAGAGATGAGCGGAACCACTCGAGCCGCGATCGTTCTCACCATGCTGGGCGAGGACGCGGCTGCCGGGGTCCTGCGGAACCTGCAGGACGATGAGGTGCGTGCCATCACGATGGAGATCGCTCGCATCAAGATGGTTGATCCGACCGAACACGAGGAGATTCTCGAGGAATTCTACGAGCTGATTCAGGATTCCCGCGGCCTGGAACTCGCAGGGCCGCCGCTGGCCAAGCGTCTGCTCGCACTCGCGCACCCCGAGAAAGCGGATCGCCTGATCAACGCCCTCGAGCCGAGACGGGTGAGGGACGAGGACGAGGAGGGCCCGGTTACGCCGCCGCCGGAGCTTCCGGACCTGGTGCTCTCGTCGCCCGCCAAGCGGATCGCCATGCTCCTTGGCGAGGAGCCGCCGCAGACGGTCGCCCTCGTACTCGCGCTCCTGCCGCCAAAGAAGTCTGGTCGCATCATGGCGATGATGGATACGGAGCGGAGACTCGATGTCACTCGCCGCATGGCTTCGATTTCCGAGATTCAACCGGATGTCGTTACAAGAGTCGGCGCGGTGCTCGAGGAGTCTCTCAAGGCGCTGAGCGAGGAGCCCCTGGTTCCTCTCGATGGCGTCCAGGCGGCCTCTGACACCTTGCAGGGATTGGGACGCGCGGTCGGTCAGGAGATCGTCGACGAGCTTGGCGAGGAACACCCCGAGCTGGCGAAGCAGCTTCGGGACATGCTCTTTACCTTCGAGATGCTCAAGAGTCTCGGCGATCGCGACGTGCAGGAGGTCCTCAAGCAGGTGGACCGCGGCGCCCTGTCCCTGGCGCTCAAGGCGGCGGATCCAGAGATGCAGATCCTCTTCTTCCGCAACATGTCCGATCGTGCCTCGCAGATGCTGAAGGAAGAGATGGAGTTCCTCGGTACGCCGAAGGTCGCCGAGATCGAGGCCGCCCAGCGCATGATCATCGACCTCGTCCTCAAGCTCGAAAAGGAAGGGGCGATCACGATCGAGGACCAGGCCGTTGCCTAGAGGAAAGCTCATCGCGCCTCGTGAAGAACGGCCTTTTCAGCCCCGAAACTGTGAAGGATGGGCCGATCGACTGGATCCCGAAGCCAGGATCGAGGCCGCCGTGCGCCAAGGCTATGAAGAAGGGCTCGAGCAGGCGAGAGAGGAAGCCCGCCAGGCCATGCAGCGCGAACTCGATACGTTGCGCGGCGAGTACGCCCTGGGAATCGAAGAGCTCGCAGGGGTGAGGGAGACGCTGGTGGATCGGGTGCGAGGTGAACTCTTCGGCCTTGCGCTGACCACTGCGGCCCGTATCGTGCGCGCCCGGATTGATGAGGGGGATCCGATCGTCGTGCGCGTCATCGAGGAGGCGCTCGCGCAGGTGCGGGATCGCGGATCCTGCACTGTTCGAGTTCATCCGGAGGACCTCGAGTCCCTGCAACAGCGTGAGACGGGAGGGTCGTCTCTCGGCGTCGAACTGGTCGCCGATCCGACGATGAGCCGGGGCGGTGTGTTTCTGGAGAGCGGGGACGAGGAGATCGACGCCCGGCTCGAGACGGCGCTCACCGTCCTGGCGGATTCGATCATGGAGGGTGCGTGATCTCCGCGCGCGCCGAGCTGCTCGCGCAGCAGGTTGAAGAGGCCGGGCAGCGCGTGGGCGAGGCTGAGCTCTTGCTGCGGGCTGGCCGTGTCACGCGCTCGGTCGGGCTCGTGGTGGAAAGCCGCGGCCCCAAGGTTGCGGTCGGAGAGGAATGCAGGCTGGAGAGCGTCGATGGCTCCCTGCTCTCACTCGCCGAGGTTGTCGGCTTCGAGGGGTCGAGGGTCTACACCATGCCGGTGGATCCGGTTCGCGGCCTCTCTTGCGGTGACCGGGTCGTGGCGACCGGCCGCCACCCCAGGGTTCCCACCGGAGACGCACTCCTGGGGCGCGTACTCGATGGCAACGGCCAGCCGCTCGATGGGAAGGGGGAGATTGCCACCGAACACTACGCCAGCATTCACGCCGAGCCGATTCCGGCTCTCGACCGCCCGCGAATCAACGAAGCGATGGCGACCGGCGTGCGCGCGATCGATGGTTTCTTGACTCTCGGGAGGGGCCAGCGCATCGGCATCTTCGCGGGCGCGGGCGTCGGTAAGAGCCGCCTTCTGGGTGGCATTGCCCGCCACGCTCAAGACGATGTGATCGTCATCGCGCTGGTCGGCGAGCGAAACCGCGAGGTGAGGGAGTTCGTCGACTGCGAGCTGGGCGATGCCGGACGCGCACGCTCGGTCGTTTTCGTGGCGACCTCCGACGAGTCCCCGCTGCGGCGGGTTCGCTGCGCGCTGTCCGCGACGGCCGTTGCCGAAGAATTCCGCAGCCGCGGACGGAACGTGACCCTGTTGATGGACTCGTTGACCCGCGTCGCCATGGCCCTGAGAGAGATCGGCCTGTCCGCGGGTGAGCCGCCGTCGACGAAGGGCTACACGCCCTCGGTGTTCGCCTTCCTGCCCCGTCTTCTGGAGCGGGCGGGCCGTGATCCTCGCGGGGGCAGCTTGACGGGGATCTACACGGTTTTTGTCGAGGGGGATGACCTGACCGATCCCGTGGCTGACGCGGCCCGCGCCATCCTCGATGGGCACATCGTATTGGCGCGATCCCTCGCCGAGCGGGCGCACTATCCTGCGATCGATGTCCTTGCCTCGAGCTCGCGGGTGATGCGTCAGGTCGTTCCGCTCGAGCAGGCGCGGCACGCCGACCTCATGCGCCGCCGCATGGCGATCTACCGTGAGAGTGAGGACCTCGTTGCGATCGGTGCCTATCGGAAGGGTGCCGACTCCGAACTGGACGATGCGGTCCACTGGCACCGGCCGATCCGGGATTTCCTTCAGCAGGACTTGGGCCAGCCGAGCACGATGGACGAGGTCCGTGAATCGATGGCGCTGCTTGGCGCTCCCGGGGAGGCGTGATCATGTCCGCCTTCCGCTATCGTCTGGAACTTCCCCTGCGCCTGGCGCGGGTGCGCATGACCCAGGCGCGACGGGAACTGGGTCAGCTCCTGCGCCGCCGGGCCGAGATCGAGGCCGAGATCGCCGCGACCCAACGGCGGATCCTCGACTTGGGAAACGAGATTCTTGCGCGAAGCCGGGACGGGATCTCTGGCGCGGAGCTCACGCGGCTCACACTTGAACGGGACCAGACGGTGAACCGGCTGCCGGGACTCGACGAGACCTTGCAGCAGCAGCTCTCCGCGGAGCAGGAAGTGCAGGAGAGACTCCAGGCGGCGACGAAGGAGCTCAAGGTGCTCGAGAAGCAGCGCCGAGAGAAGAAAGTGCTCTACCTGCGGGATCGCGGCCGCCGCGAGCAGGCGGGAGTGGATGATGTCGTCCTGGTCCGCAGGGCTGGTGAAATGGCGTGGAAGCGGAGGGTGGAAGAATGATCCTGCGGCGCGTTCTGATGGCTTTCCTCGTGGTTGCGGTTCTTGCCAACGCGGCGTTGGTGCTCGATGCGCTGACCCTTGGTGTCTTCGTGCCTGCGACGATCGCGCAGGTGCCCGCGGCGCTCCCTTCCGGGCCGGAGTCGGTTGTCGAACTGCCCCACGCAGCGGATGCTGGTCCCGATATGGAACGCGAGACCTACTCGCGGCTCGTCGACGAGCTGAAGCTTCAGCGGGAACGCTTGGAGGAGAAGGCGCGCGGACTTCTTGAAAGAGAGCGTCAGCTCACCGTTGCACGCGAGGAGCTGAAAAGCGAGCGAGAGACGATCGAGGCGGAGCGCAAGGCGCTGGCCCAGGCGCAGGAGGACTTCAAGAACCTGGGCACGCCCAATTTCGACCGCCTCCTCAAGGCCTACGAGGGGATGGACCCGGAGAACGCCTCAGCGGCCTTGGCGGAACTCTACCGCCGTGATCGCAAGGTGGTGATCGATATCCTCCTGGGCATGAAGGCGCGCCAGGCGGCCCAGACTCTCGACGCCCTCGCCGCGACCCACGCACAGCAGGCTGCAGACCTCTCGCTCGAGATCTGGCAGCGCGATCCCAAGCGGGGGATCACGCCCTAACCCGGACGAAGAGTCTGCCACCGTGTAAGCTAGGCCCCCACACGGGCACGTCGCCCGGCAAAGGGTCCACGAATGCGCCATTTTCCTCCAGCAGTCCTCTTGGCCGTGCTGCTTCTACTCCCCTCCTGCGTCGATCCTGCGCCGTTGCCCGGTGCCGGGGGCGTGCGTGCCCCGCAGCTCGAGAGCGGCGCGCTCGCCGTTGCGGAACGTCAGGCCGCGGAGGTCGGAGCGGTGATCCTGCGCAGCGGTGGGAACGCGGTTGACGCCGCCGTTGCGGTGCAGTTCGCGCT
>JANTFM010000070.1 GCA_024763475.1 Acidobacteriota bacterium
TCGTCCCGTCGCCCGAGAGCACCGGAGACCCCGCCGCCTGCGCAACGGTCGCACCGGACGCATCGATCAGCCGGATCGTCGAGGCCGTCACGGTCGAGGCATCCAGGGCTTCGTTGAAGGTAACCGTCGGGTGTACCGAGCTGCTGACTCCGCTCGCGCCGTCCGCGGGATTCGTGCTGCTGACCTGCGGGCCTTCCGTATCGCCGCCCTCTGCAGTCGTGAAGCCGGGGGTCTGCTCCCAGTCCGACGCCATCGGGTTACCGGACTCGTCCGTCACGCCACCGCTTCCACCGCGAGCCCAGAGCCTGTAGGTCGACAAGCCCGCGAGATCTGCGGCGGGAGTGATCGTCACCGTGATCCCGTCCGCGGCGAGCGCGGGGGAGCCGGCAGCCTGGACCACGGGCGTACCGCTGGCATCGAGCAGGCGGACGTTCGAGGCCGTAATGCTCGACGCGGCCATTGTCTCGCTGAAGGTGAGCTGGGGATGGACGCTGGTGGCGACCCCCGTCGCTCCTGCGGCTGGATTCGCAGCTGTCACCGTCGGCGTGGCATTCGCGATCACGCTGAAGAGACCCGAGCCCGTTCCGTAGCTCTGGTCCGGGTTGACGACGGTAATGTTCCGTGCGCCCGTCGCGGCGCTCGTCGCGATCTGGATGCTGACGGAGAGTTCGGTACAGGAGACCCAACTCGTCGAGTTCACGGTGATTCCGGTCCCCGAGAACTCCACGGCGGCGCCGTCCACGAAGGACTCGCCCGCAATGGAGAGCGTCATCGAGCGTCCCTGCTCGCCGCTGCTGGGCGTACTGGAGCTCACCACGGGCCGCGGCAGGCCGTCGATCTGGTTGGAGTAGTTGGCGGACTCCAGCCCTTCGCTGTCGTAGGCCTTGACGGCGATGTAGTAGTGCGTGCAGGCATCGAGCCCGATGAGGGTCGTGGACGTGACATTCCCGACATCCTCGACCTGGTCGTAGGAGCCTGGCGCCGTACCGTAGTAGACCTTGTAGCCCGCCAGGTCGGCATCCGAGACGGGATCCCAGGCAATCGAAATCGTGCCGGCCAAGCTCAGTGAGCCTGTCAACAGCAGGAGAAGGGCCAGGATCAACGGCAGACGTCTCAGTGGGCTCATCGCTCGTGTTCCTCTCAAAGTCTCGTCAGTCTCGATGCATGCCGCCCCCGAAGGGGCGCAACCGAACCCATCGGTTCAGTCACCCGAGCATTGACGCTTGCAATCGCTGGGCCAACCCTCGAGACGGCTTGACCCGTGGGGCTATTGGTACGCAAAACCAACGAAACACAACTCTTTCAACCACCGGCAGAACTCGGCCATGGCGGGGAGCCCTGCGCTGCGCGCCGGGATGAGGCACGGGATTCCGTTCCCGGATTTCAATATCGTGTTCATCCAAGAGACCTGAGCCGAGAGCGCGTTTTTGATGAATAATTGCAGCGCGAGAGAGATCGAACAGGAAGAAACAACGAGACCCCGGCGGGTCCCTGCTCTATCAGTATCCGGTAGAAACTCTACCGGCAGCCGACAGGCCACCCCGCACAGGTGGCAGGAGTGACAATGACGACCCAGCACGGCGAGATCCCATCACCCGAATGCAAGACGGTCGACAAGCCCTGGGGCCGCGAGGAATGGCTCGTGGTGGGGGAGCGCATCGTCATGAAGCGCCTTGTCGTTCACGCTGGCGAGCGGCTCTCGCTGCAATACCACGAGCTGAAGGAAGAAGCCTGGCTGATCACTCGCGGCCGCGCCAAGGTGCGCTACGATGAGACCGAGGGAGAGATCGGCGAGGGAAAGGTCGTCTACATCGCGCCCAACACGGTCCATCGCATCGAGGCGATCGAAGAGGTCGAGATCCTCGAGGTGAGCACTCCCGAACTGACGGATGTCGTACGTGTCGAGGACGACTACCGGCGAAACTGAAGGCACAGAGCGGGGTCTTCCCTGGCCCCGAAAGGACGTACATTGAGCAGCAAGGACATCTTCAAGGCCTACGACGTGCGCGGAGCCTATCCCGCCAAGCTCAACGAGAGCATCGCCCGAGCGATCGGCCGCGCTACCGCCGATCTCCTCGGATGCCAGGAAGCGCTCGTGGGTCATGACATGCGGGGCTCCGGAGTCCCGCTCTCCGAGGCACTGATCGATGGTCTGCGGGAGCAGGGCGTCGATGTCACCTCGATCGGCCTGGCGTCCTCCCCCCTGATCTACTACGCGGGCCGGGACTACGACAGCGCCATCTGCGTCACGGCCTCGCACAACCCACCGCCGGACAACGGGATGAAGATCTGCGGCCGGGGCGCGCTCCCCATCGGCTCCGCCAACGGACTGATGGAGATCGCGGAGAAAGCGCTCGCCGGGAGCTTCGTCAAGGCAACGACCCGCGGGACGCGTCGCCAGGCAACGCCCCGGGAGGAGTTCATCTCCTTTTCCCTGGAGTCGCTCCACGCGACGAGGCCGGTCCGCGTGGTCGTCGATGGCGGCAACGGCATCGGCGGCCTGGATTACCTGGCACTCGCCGAGCGGGATACACCGCTCGAGATCCTCCCGCTCTACCTCGACGCAGACGACAGCTTCCCCAACCACGAGCCGAACCCGCTGAAGTTCGAGACCCTGAGGGACCTGCAGGCCGAGGTCCTGCGGCAGCAGGCAGACTTGGGGCTGGCGCTCGACGGTGACGCCGACCGCTGCTTCTTCATCGATGAGAGAGGCGAGATCATCTCGGCGGACCTGATCACGGCGCTGATCGCCTCCGACGTGCTCGCCGAGAAGCCCGGGGCGACGATCCTCTACGACCTGCGCTCCTCGCGGATCGTCCCCGAGACGATCCGCTCCCTCGGCGGACGCGCGGTGGAATGCCGCGTGGGCCATGCGTTCATCAAGAAGGCCCTGAGAGACGAAGGGGGCACCTTCGCCGGGGAACTCTCCGGTCATTTCTACTTCGAGGAGTCCTCCTTTGCCGAGAACACGCTGCTGGCGCTCTTCCGCGTCCTGAACATTCTCGACAAGCGCGGCGAGACCCTCTCGCAGGCCACGGCGCCACTGCGAAAGTACCACTCGAGCGGGGAAATCAACTCCCAGGTCGAGGATGGGCAGGCCATCATGCAGGCGCTGGCGAAGGCCTACGCAGACGGCGAGGCCTCCTGGCTCGATGGACTCAAGATCAAGTATGAGGACTGGTGGTTTAACGTCCGGCCCTCGAACACCGAGCCTTACCTGCGTCTCGTGCTTGAGGCCACGAGCGCCGAGGAGATGAACAGGCGAAAAAACGAGATCCTGGCGGTGATTCGCGGATAGTCCGCCAAAGCACTTGCCCAGGTAGATTCCATGGACATTATTAAGCGTAGGGGCGGGCGCCTGGCCCGGCCGGCGCTTTTGCGGAGAGAGGGTGGCGATGGAGCAGAAGGGACGCAGCGTGCGGGCGAGACTCGTCGAGATTCTCGACGAGATCCTGCCCGAGCCTCTGCCCGGCTCCTTTGCCAACGACCAGCCGCTGGTAGACGCCGGGCTGGACTCGGTGGGCCTCCTGACCCTGGTGGCGGAACTCGAGGCGCGCTTCGGGCTGACCCTCGACGAAGAGGACCTGAGCGAGACGCAGCTCGGCACCCTGGACGGCCTGATGGCACTTCTTGAGACACGCTTGGCGGGAGACAGTTCGTGACGCCGTTCCTCGTACACCACTTTCTCGAGCGGAGCGCCGACCGCACTCCCAGCCACCCCTTCCTGATCCAGGAGGGCGAGAGCGCCACCTACGGCGACATCGAATGCGGGGCCAACCGCTTTGCACACTTCCTGCTGCGGGAAGGCATGCATCCGGGCGATCGGGTCGGCCTGCTCTGCAACAACTCCCCGGTCTACGTGGAGGCCTATTACGGAATCCTAAAGGCCGGCTGTGTCGCCGTCCCGCTGAACACCGCCGCGGATGGCGAGGGCCTGATGGGCACCATCGAGGACTGCCAGGCCAGGGCGCTGATCGTCGGCCCACGCTTCGAACGGCCCGTGAGCCAGGCAATCGGCAAGCTGCCGGAACTCGAGATGCTGGTGATGCCCGACCCGGGGCGGCTCAAGACGATTCCGGCGCACATCCGCTCCGCAAGACTCGAGGAGATCGGGGCCATCGAGGATTGCTCGCGCCCGGACCTTCCGCTGACCGATCGCGGCAACGCGGCCATCATCTACACGAGCGGCTCGACGGGCAAGCCCCGCGGCGCCACCCTCACGCACCTGAACATCTGCACCAACACGCGTTCGATCGTCAGCTATCTTGGACTCGACGAGAGCGACCGCGTGTTGCAGGTGCTGCCCTTCTACTACGTCTACGGCCAGTCGCTCCTGAACACCCACGCGGCCTGCGGCGGTACGGTCGTCATCGAGAACCGCTTCCTCTTCCCGAACACGGCGCTCGACACCCTCGAGAACGAGCGCTGCACCGGCTTCTCCGGTGTACCCTCGACCTTCTCGATCCTGCTCAATCGCTCGAACTTCGCGGAGCGCAAGCTCGAACACCTGCGCTACATCACCCAGGCCGGTGGCGCGATGAGCCCGGAGCACACGCGGCGGCTGATGGGACTCCTGTCGGGACGGAAGATCTTCGTCATGTATGGCGCGACGGAAGCCTCGGCCCGCCTGAGCTACGTCCCCCCGGAGCAGCTGGCTGCCAAGGTCGGCTCGATCGGGATCGCGATTCCCAACGTCGAGCTGCGGGTCCTGCGCGACGATGGAAGCGAGGCCGCGGTGGGCGAGGAGGGCGAACTCGTCGCGCAAGGCTCCAACATCATGAGCGGCTACTGGGGCGATGCGGAGGAGACCGCGCTGGTCCTCGGCCCCGAAGGCTATCGGACCGGCGACCTGGGCCGGAGGGACGAGGACGGCTATTTCTTCGTCGTCGGACGCAAGAAGGACATGATCAAGGCCGGCGCGCACCGCATCTCCGCCAAGGAGATCGAGCACGCGGTGCTCGAGTACCCCCAGGTACACGAAGTCGCCGCGATCGGCATCCCGGACGAGCTGCTCGGCGAGAAGATCAGGATCTACGTCGTGATGCTCGACGGGGACTCCGGGGAAAAGGCCGGATTGACCAAGTTCCTCAAACAGAGGCTGCCGCCCTACAAGGTGCCGGCCTCGATAGAATTCGTAAACGACCTGCCAAAAAACGAATCCGGCAAGGTCATGAAACAGGTGCTAATAAAGGAAGCCGCCGCGACGATGAGCGCAGGCGATGCGGAGGTTTGACATGGTTTTGAATCCCGATGTGCTGAAGATGGATCCCGCGGAAGAGACCCGACGCCTCGAAGAGGTCATCCGGCGCCAGATCCGCCGCGAAGTCCGCCGTCAGGGCGCCGTGATCGGCGTTTCCGGCGGTGTCGACTCCGCCGTCGTCCTCGCCCTGACGGCCCGCGCCATCGGCCCGGAGAAGATTCTCGGCATCAAGATGCCCGACGCTCACTCAAGCCCGGAGTCCGCCCTCCTGGCCCAGGAACTCGGCGACCAGCTCGGCGTCAAGATGATCACCGAGGATGTCACCGACGCCCTGGCGGGGCTCGGCTGCTACAGCCGGCAGACCGCCGCGATCCGGCATCATTTCCCGGAGTTCGATCCGGACAAGGACAAGTTCAAGATCCACCTCGGTGAGGGCATCCTCGACCAGGAGCGGCTGAACTACTTCCTGCTGACCGTCGAATTCGCAGATGGCACGACCAAGACCGAGCGCCTCGGGCCGCGTCAGCTCAACCAGATCGTGGCCGCTACGAACTTCAAGCAGCGTGTGCGCTCGGCCATCCTCTACTTCCACGGCGAGGCGCTGAACTACTGCGTCGTCGGCACCTGCAACCGCAACGAGTGGGTCGTCGGCTTCATCGTCAAGCACGGTGACATCGCCGTCGATATCAAGCCGATCCAGCACCTCTACAAGTCGCAGATCTACGCCCTGGCAGAGTATCTGGACGTGCCCAAGGGGATCACGGATCGCCCGCCCTCCTCGGACACCTACTCCGCCGAGCAGACCCAGGAGGAGTTCTTCTTCGCCCTGCCCTTCGCCCAGATGGACATCCTGATCTACGGCTGGGAGCACAACGTCCCCGCCGCGGAGACGGCCGCCGTGCTCGGGCTGAACGAGGAGCAGGTCAAGCGAGCCTACACCGACCTGATGAAGAAGAACCGCACGACCGAGCACATGCGGCACATGCCGCTGGCCGCCTACCCGGCCTAGCTCGAGCCCATCATCCGGTGCCCCGCACCCCCTTGATGTTGTAGGATCGCGGTCCACCCCGTGAGACGGCGACGCAAGGGGGTGACGGAGTTCAGACCGGCTGATGCTTTCCCTGAAGACGCTTCGAGTCCTCTTGTCCCTGGGTGCGACACTTCTCGCGCTCGCCCCGGCCGTGGGCGACGAGATCCGCGTCACGCTCGACTCGGCGGGCAACGACGAGCTACGCGTCGCAGTCGCGTCAAACTTCGCGGGGGCGGCCCGGGCCCTCGTCCAACGCTTCGAGGAGAGCAGCGGCTACCACGTACTCCTGGCCTTCGGCTCCACGGGCAAGCACTACGCCCAGATCCGCAACGGGGCCCCGTTCGATGTGTTTCTGGCGGCCGACGCCGAGCGGCCCGCGCGCCTCGAGCAGGAAGGCCTGGCCGTCGCGGGGAGCCGCTTCAGCTATGCCCGCGGCCGCGTCGTGCTCTGGAGCCCCCGGGAGGGCTTCGTCGACGGAGAGGGCGCCGTGCTGGCCAAGGGCGCTTTCCGGCACCTGGCCCTCCCCAACCCGAAACTGGCCCCCTACGGCCGCGCGGCAGAGGAAGTCCTCAGCGCGCGAGGCCTGCTGCCAAGCTTGCGCGACCGCATCGTTCGCGGGGAGAACATCGGCCAGACCTACCAGTTCGTGATGAGCGGCAATGCGGAACTGGGCTTTGTCGCCTACTCCCAGGTCAGGGCGCCCGGCCGCTCGGCTGGCGGCTCTCTGTGGGAAGTTCCCCGGGAGCTGTACACGGCGATCGACCAGCAGGCGTTGCTCCTCGTAGACAGCGAAGCGGGCCGCGCCTTCCTCGGCTTCCTTCGCTCCGACGCAGCCCGGCGGATCATCGAGGCCTTCGGCTACGGCAGCGGGGACGCGCCATGCTGAACGCGGCCGATCTGAGCGCCCTCTCGATCACTCTCAAGCTGGCCCTGCTGACGACGCTGATCCTGATCCTCATCGGCACGCCCCTCGCATGGTGGCTCGCGCGCACCCGGGTCCGCTTCAAGCCCGTGATCGAGGCGGTGGTCGCCCTGCCACTGATCCTGCCGCCCACCGTCCTCGGCTTCTACCTGCTGATCGCGCTCGGCCCGCGTGGACCGATTGGAAGACTGATGGAGGCCCTGGGAGGCCGGCCGCTCGCGTTCACCTTCGCCGGCCTCGTCATCGGTTCCGTGTCCTACTCGCTCCCCTTTGTCGTGCAGCCGCTGCAGGGTGCGTTCACGGCGGTCGGCCGCAGGCCGCTCGAGGTGGCCGCCACCCTCGGCGCTTCCCCCATGGATCGCTTCCTCACGATCGCGGTCCCTCTTGCGCGCCCGGGCTTCCTGACCGCCGCCGTTCTGGGCTTCGCTCACACGGTCGGCGAGTTCGGCGTCGTGCTGATGATCGGCGGCAACATCCCCGGCAAGACCCAGGTGCTCTCGATCGCGATCTACGACCACGTCGAGACCCTTGAGTACGCCCACGCCCACACGCTGGCCGGCGGGCTGCTGCTGCTCTCCTTCCTCCTGCTGCTGGCGGTCTACACCCTCAACCGCCGCTTCCGGATGGTCTGAGACGTGGCGATCGAGGCCCACTACGTCGTGCGATACGACGACTTCGTGCTCGACGCGGCGTTTACGGCGCCCTCCCGCGGGATCACGGCGATCTTCGGCCCCTCGGGTTGCGGCAAGACGAGCCTCCTGCGCGCCATCGCCGGACTCGAGCGCGGAAGCCGGGGCGAGTTCAGCATCGACGGCGTGGTGTGGCAGGACGCGACGACTTTCCTGGCTCCCCACAAGCGGCCGTTGGGGTATGTCTTCCAGGAGCCGAGCCTCTTCCCGCACCTCAGCGTCCGCGCCAACCTGCTCTACGGCTACAAGCGAACGCCCACCGCCTCGCAGCGGGTCTCCTTCGACCAGGCCGTCGAACTCCTGCGCGTGGCGCCGCTCTTCGGGCGCTATCCTTCCGGCCTCTCCGGCGGGGAGCGCCAGCGTGTCGCCATCGCCCGGGCGCTGCTGACGAGTCCGCGCCTGCTCCTGATGGACGAAGCTCTTGCGGCGCTCGATGCCCAGAGCAAGGCCGAGATCCTGCCCTTCCTCGAGCGCCTGCATGGGGAACTCGAAGTTCCGATGCTCTACGTCTCGCACGCCACCGACGAGGTGGCCCGCCTCGCTGACCACCTGCTTCTTCTCGACGGCGGCAAAGTCCGAGCCAGCGGGCCCGTGGCCGAGATGGTCACCCGCCTCGACCTGCCCCTCGCCCACAGCAGAGACGCCGAGGCGATCGTCAGCGCCAAGATCACAGGACACGACGAGACCTACGACCTGAGCCACCTGGAATTCGCGGGAGGCCGCTTCCTCGTGCCAAGGGTCGGCCTGGCCCTTGGCCAGCCGGTACGCCTGCGCGTCCAGGCTCGCGACGTAAGTCTCACCCGCGAGCGGCAGTCGGGCACCAGCATCCTGAATAGTTTCCCCGCCATCGTCGATGACGTCGCGGAAGAGAGCCCGTCACAGGTCCTCGTGCGGCTGACGCTGTCCGGCGTCCCGATTCTCTCCCGCATCACCCGCCTGTCCGCGGCGACCCTGGAACTCGAGCCCGGCCGTGAGCTCTTCGTTCAGGTCAAGAGCGTCGCGGTGCTCGCGTAAGCAGAAAGACAACACGCCCCCTGCGGAGCGCCGGCTGCGGCCCGGTCGCGGGAAGGGACACGATGCGGGAACCTTCTCGCGGCCCGGGCGCAGAAGGGAATGCAACTCAGCAACGTCCGGCCGCGGCCCGTACGCAGAAGGGAACGCAACTCAGCAAGGTCCGTCGCGGCCCGTACGCAGAAGGGAATG
The DNA here is from genome assembly GCA_024763475.1 of Acidobacteriota bacterium. Classification (GTDB taxonomy): domain Bacteria; phylum Acidobacteriota; class Polarisedimenticolia; order J045; family J045; genus JANTFM01. Next base: position 9,045 of record JANTFM010000070.1, read on the forward strand.
CAACTCAGCAAGGTCCGTCGCGGCCTGGACGCAGAAGGGAACGCGACTCAGCGGGCCGCAGCCGCCGCCTTGGCGCGGGCGTCGGCAGCCTTCCCGTCCTTGCCCCAGGCCTCGAAGACCTCGGCCAACTGTGTGTAGTAGGCTCCCAGCTTCGGGCTGTCGGGGTAGCAGGCCACCAGCTGGTCGAGGGCTTTACAGGCCTTCTTGTACTCTTCGTTCTCCGCATGGGCCCGGCCGAGGAGCAGGAGCAGGTCAGCCTGGGCTTCCTCGAAGTTCTTGCCGGTCTTCTCGCTCGACGGCAGCGCCTTCTTGGCCCGCTTGAGAAACCCCGCAGCGCGCTCCGGGTTCTGGAAGTCCAGATAGAGGCGCCCTAGTTCGAGGAGGGCCTTGTAGTCCTTCTTGTTCTCCTTGATCCGCGCCATGTTCTCCGCGATCTTCGGCACCGCCTTCTGGACGGTCTTCATCACCGTGTAGACCTGGTCAGCCGTCCGGTATCCGCTGAAGCGCAGGATCTCGTCACCCGTCGACGTCGCGAAGATCACGGTCGGGTAGCCCTCCGCCGGATAGCGGTTTGCCGCAGCCTTCGCGACATCCGCATCGAGTTTCGCGCAGACGAATTCCTTGGCGAGCTCCACGTTGCGGGGATCGCTGAAGGACTCCTTGTCCAGTTGCTTGCAGTAGACACACCAGGAGGTATAGAAGTCGATCAGGATCGGCTTCGACTCTTCCTTGGCGCGCTTGAGCACCTTGCCGAAGTTCTCTTCCCAGGCAATGCCGGCGTGCGCGTCCGCCGCCAGGACGGAGGCGACGGGCAGAAGCAGCGCCATCAAGATCACCAGGAGACAGGTCAGGTATCTAGAGCGCATAGGAGAGTCCTGCCCAGATGTAGCGGCCACGCAGTGGGCCCCAGTTGTATTCATAGCGAGGGTCGTCGAGCCACGACTGGATCACGTTTGAGGTGTTGTCAACGCCCGCATTGAAGTCGAAGTGATCGCTCAGCCGAATGCGCGTGCGGACGTTGTAGACCCAGAGCGAGGGCGTCTCGACGGCATCGGTGACCAGGGAGACCCCTTCGCGATCGGGCAGCTCCTGGATCAACATCCGCCCCGTGTACTGACCTTCGAGAGTGAACTGCACGCCCCGTTCCTTGTTCTCCCAGGCGATGCTCGCACTACCCTGCGTCCGCGGCGTATTGAGGATGCGACCCGGGGGAAGTTCGATCGGGATCTCGGTCACTTGGCCGACGAATTCCAGCTCGATGATGTAGTGCAGCGGGTCATCGAAACGCGCGCTGATCCGACTCGCGCTGCCGCCGAAGGTCCAGTCTCCCAGCCGGCTCTCGAAGGAGAGCTCTCCACCCTCGAAGCGGGCCAGATCATAGTTGACCTGCTGGAAGGTCGGATGGAAGTAGGCCGTCGTATGCGTCATTCGCTTCTCGATGAAGTCCTCGTAGTCGTTTCTGAAGAGCGAGCCCGTGATTTTTAGCCACGGAGCCGGCACGAAGTTCAGGTCCAGCAGGGCGTTCTTCGAGCGTTCCGGCCGCACCTTGGAGTTGCTCTGGACACGCGCTCCACAACAGATGCGCTCGAGAATCGGGCGAGGAGCGGAATAGCCATATCCCGCCGAGAGCACCGCGTTGAGCGAAGAGGTGGCCTTCCACGCCAGGCTCATCCGGGGTGAGACCTCCGAGCCGAACTGCCCGAAGTCATCGTAACGTACGCCCGCGGTGAGATTGAAGCGGTGGGGCAGCGCGAATTCGAACTCCGCGTAGGCAGCCTGTTGTTCGACCACGTCGTGGATATTCTGGGCGGGAAAGTCCCAGATCGTACCCTTGGTGTCGAGATCCTGGTAGAACACGCCACCGGTGAAGGTGTGCTGTCCCCAGACCGTGCGCGTGTAACGCGCGTCCGCGAGCAGAATGCTCTCATCGACGAACATGTAGGGCTGCTGCTGGTAGAGGCCGAAAGAGTCGTCGTCGGTGATCTGCTCGCGGCCTGTATAGCGCGAGGTCACGCTCAGACGAGCCCCATCGTCGAAACGATGCTCGAAGCCGAGGAAGGCCTCGTCGCGAACGATATCGACATTCTCCTTGTGGAAGCTGCCGAGTTCGACCGGCGGGTGGGTCCCGGCGTACACCCCTTTGTTGTCCCACTGATTCTCGTCGTAGTGATTGAAACCCGCACGCAGCGTAGAGTTCGCGGCGAGATCCCAGGTCAGATCTCCGGCGACGGTCGTCCGGTGGAAGCGGCCGAGGTTGTTGTTCCCGTCGTCGTTGGCATCGACACCGTCCGACCTGCTGTGCGTTGCGGTAAGCACGCCCCCGACCGATCCCTTGCGGCCGGAGACGAGGGCCTTGAGGCTCATCCAGCCGTAGCTGCCGACATCCATCGACGCCCAGGCTTCGGGCCTTTTCCCTGCGGTGCGGGTCTTGAAGACGACGGCTCCGACCGCCGCGTCGCTGCCCGTGAGCACCGTTCCGGCTCCGCGCACGATATCGGTCTTGACGATGCTCTCCGAGGGAGCCACCGAAAAGAGATAGATGCCTCCGAGCCCGCCCGCGACCGGGATCCCGTCGGCCAGGACCTGTACATGATCGCCGGTCTGGCCGTTCATCGTGACACTGGCGATGTTGCAGTTGGTGCACATGGTCGCCACACGCACGCCACTGGCACCCTCGAGGATATCGCCCAGTTGCTGCTCCTCTTCAGCGGTGGAGTCTGCTGAGCTATCCTCGCCAGCCCACGCCAAGGGGCAGACGAGCATTGCCGGAACAAGGAGAAAAACCACGAACCACAGCGGCAGCCCGTTCGTCATCTTACGCATCGTTATCCTCGTTTATCGCCGCCGGTGGGGGGCGCCGGCGCTTTGGACAGATGAATGCCATGAACACAGAGAAAGGAGGAACAAGAAAGCCTGTCCCTCCCTTCAAGTCTTACTATTCGATCAAAACTCTAACAGAAAATCAAGGATCAGCTGTTCCACACCATTCCGGCGCGAGAATGTCGTCCAGGATGCCGTGGGAGCGGTCCTTCTGGGATCCGCATGGAACCTGGCCGAGAAGGCATTGAATCTGGTCACCATGGCAAGCGTCATCGATCATCAGTCCGCCCTGGTCGATGATGAACATGTGGGGTGTCACACCACAGCCAGCGTAAGAATCCCACAACCCGCCATCCACGTCCGCCAGAACGATGATGCCGATCGGCGGCTCATAGGCGCCGGCGCCATCATGATCCACGTTATACGCCCATTCGTGGGCATCTTCCCAGGTCGGCGTACCGCCGCTGGGGTTGTCGATCAGGATCTGGACAAAAACAAAACCACGGTCTGCAAACTCTGCTTGAAAATCCTTGGCCCAACTGGCCTCGTCGCTGCAGCCGCCTCACCCAAATTGGGCAAAAGAAAACTTGACCGCCTTTCCTCGAAAATCCTCCAGCCGCCACATGTGGTTGTCCTGATCGGGATAGGCTCCCGTTCCAGGGAAGCTCGTCATGCACTTGTCGACCGTGTTGCCATCCCAGCCGATCGTGTTGCAGCGATCGCTGTCGGACGCCGACGACCCGCTACGTCCACTGCCCAGGACGCCTTCACGGTTGGCTCCCCAAGAGGACATGAGGAAGTACTTGCTACCCTCTGGCGCCGCAGACTCGTTGTGCTCGATCCGTGCGTCATCCGCCTCGCTGCCGTCGACCGTGACCCACGGGCTATGAGCCAAGGAGAACGGAGAGACGAGATCGCCGGACCAGATCGTGTACTTGCCCTCGGCGACGCCGGAGGGGCAATGACCGGTACTGCAGGTCCAGGCGTCACGCTTGGTGTCTTCCCAGACGAAGTCCAGGCCACCGGCCCCGTCCTTGGCGACCATGAAGGGTGTGTGGCCTGCCGAGACTTCGCGCGGAACACCCCCGTTACCACCGAGTCCCCAGGCGTCATAAACCACCTTGTAGAGCCCGGCCTCACCACTGTCAGGATCGTTGGACAGCACGTAGAGGAAGCCCTCAAGACCCTGCGCCACATCGCTGAGCGCCGTGGGGCACGCACCCTCGGGTACGTAGAAGTCATGGGATGCCACGAGGGTGTCGTGGCTCGGTCCGAGCTCATCACGCACGATCGAACCGCTGCCCTCTCCGGCGACGAAGAGGTTGTTGGCGAAGCCGGGGAAGGCGCTGCCCGTATAGGCTGCCATACCGGCGACACCGATCTGCGGCGAGATGGAATCGAGCGGGGCCTTGTGGGTCGCGCCGCTGCAGGACTCGACGTTCCAACCCAGGTTGTCACCGGAGTCGACCTTGTTCGTCTCGTCACAACCCGCATCACCATCGTAGTCATCGGTCGCGTAGAGCGTGCCTGCGTTGGCGTTCGACGCGAGACCCGTTCCATTGCGAAGACCCGTAGCGTAGATCAGGCTGAAGGGATAGGACTCGCCCGCATGCGGGTTGTCCGCAGGAACGCCGCCGTCCGCTTCCATGCGGAGGATCTTGCCCCCGAGGGAGCCGAGATCCTGGGCGTCCGCGTTGGCGCCCATCACGCCGACAGACGCGTAGAGCATCCCGTCCGAGCCG
>JANTFM010000071.1 GCA_024763475.1 Acidobacteriota bacterium
CAGGGCGCCATGGCCCGCGGAGTTGAGGGCCTGAGCGACCAGATCGCGGGCGGCTCGGGCCTCGTATGTGTCGGGGAAGAGGGTTGCTACGGCTTCACCCAGCCCGAGCAGGGGCTCGACCAGCTCCGTGATGGTCTCGGCGAAGGAGGCCATCGCGCCCACGGGATTGTTCAGATCCTGGGCGATCGCCGCCACCAGGCGGCCCAGGGTCGCGAGGCGGTCCTGGCTGACGAGCAGATCGCGGGATTCTTCGAGCTCGGCGGTTCGCTCCACGACTTTCTCTTCGAGGGTCTCGTTGAGCGAAACGAGCTCCGAGTGCAGGGAGGCGTTGGCGAGGGCCATGCCGATTTGTTCGACGACCGCGTCCATCAGCCGCTCCGTCTCTTCGTCCAGGGGATCGACGGATTCGGCGCTGTCGAGGTAGACGGCGGCGACGGGACTTGCCGCTCGCGCCCTCACCGGGGCGACCCAGATCCGCCGCAGGTTCAGTTCATAGACGCTTTCGGTCATGGCGCCGCTGTCGTCGGGGTCAATCACCCTCGAGAGCTTCTCTCCCCGGGAGAGGGCCGCTTCGATGCTCGAGCGGCTGACCTTGAGGGCCGGATCATCGAGCGGCGTGAGCAGTGCTTCGAGCCGGGGATCGCTTCCGGCGCTCACGAGTAGGCTCCTCTCGATGCCCGAGACCAGGCGGAGAAGATCCAGCGCACTGGCGACGACCGTGGCCGGGTCGAGCGAACTCATTTCCCGCACGAGGCGCAGGAAGTTCTGGTAGGGGAGTTTGCCGGTGACGGAGGCGCCGAGCTGCAGCGTCTGGTAGCGCAATGGAAGATCGCCCAGGCGCAGCCGGTCTCCGTCCTGCAAAGGAACGCGCTCACCTTCCTTCAGGCGGTGTCCTCGGTGCACCGTGCCGTACAGGCTGCCGGCGTCCTCCAGTGAGAATCCGCCCTCGGCGAAGATCAGGCGGGCGTGCCGCCGAGAGATGCTCGCGGTGTCGGGGCCGACCTGGACATCACAGCTCTCCGAGCGGCCCAGGGTGAGATCCCGTGCTGGCAGCGCGTGCCAGGCTCTCGTCTCGTCCCCGTGCTCCTCTCGCAGAAAAGCCACGGGAAGCGCACTCGCGCACTCCGGGCACCGTAAGTCCCCGGCTCTTCCTTTGCGCGAGTCCGTTGGCTGATTCATGGCGCCCCCTTTCCGCGCATCATAACCCGGTCATGCCTGGCCGTGGGGTTCGGTTCTTTCTGGACAAGGGGTTCAGCGTTCGCGGGCCTGGCCCAAGGCCGTGCGCAAGCGCTCGCCGAGCTGGTTGGAAGCGCTCAGGGTAACGAACAGGCACAGGCCAGGAAAGAGGGCCAGCCACCAGGCCTCGCGGAGGTAGCTTCGCGCGAGGGCGAGCACGCCGCCCCAGGAGGGCGAGGGTTCCGCCACGCCCAGGCCGATGAACGAGAGTGCGGCTTCGGCGAGGATCGCGCCGCTGAAGAGGAAGGCCGCAGGCACGACGATCACGTAGAGGATGTGGGGCAGCAGGTGGCGGAGGAAGATTCTGCTGCCGCGCAGCCCGCTCGCACGCGCTGACTCCACGAAGCCCCGTTCCCGCTGCCGCAGGGCTTCGGCACGCACGTGGCGGGCGATCGAGGTCCAGGCGCTCAGGCCGATGATCGTGGCGAGCATGAGAACCCCCGGTGGAAAGAAGGCGATCATCGTCAGGGCGAGGAGGAGGGAAGGGAAGGCCGAGAAGATCTCGATGACGCGCGAGAGCAGGAGATCGGCCCAGCCCCCACCGAATCCGGCGAGGCCCCCGAGGGTGATGCCGAGGACGAGGGCGATCAGGGTCGCGAGAAGGCCCACGCCCAGCGAGACGCGGCCGCCGTACAGGAGGCGCGAGGCGAGGTCCCGGCCGAGATGGTCGGTGCCGAGCAGGTGGGCCCGTGAGGGTGACTCGAGACGATCGCTGCGCACCTGAAGCTCTGGCGAGAATCGGATTGGCGGGTAGAGCAGGAACTCCTGTGCGGTCTCCATGTCCTGCCGTTCCACTCCGCTCGCGGGCCAGTAGGTGCCCGTGAAGGCCGGCCAGGACCATTCGCCAACGGAGCTGATCGTGACGAGGGGCCGATGGTTTGCCGCCAGGGGCGCCGCGAGCGCGCCAAGGGCTAGCGTTGCCGCGGCAAGCGCCAGCACGCGTGTTGCCAGGGTGCGCAGCGTCCCCGCGGGTCTCATGAGCGCTTCGCCCCGAAGGAGATGCGTGGATCCGCCCAGGCCATGGCGAGATCCGCGGCAAAATGGGATGCGAGGACAATCAGCGCCGAGAGCGCGGAGAGTGCCTGAACGAGAGGGTAGTCTCGCCCGCGCACGGCCTCGACGAAGAGCTGGCCGAGTCCGGGCCAGGAGAAGAGGGTCTCGATCACGATGCTGCCGGCCAGGATGCCGCTGAGTGCCGTGGCGCCCAGAGGGATCAGTGCGAGGATCGACATCCTGAGCGTGCGCGTGAGGAGCTTGCGCCCAGGCAGGCCGTGGGCTCGCGCGAGAGCCACACAGGTCTGGCCTGCGGACTCGAGTACGACGCCGCGAGTGAAGCGTGCGACGAACGCGAGCGAGCCATAGGCCAGCAGGCTTGCCGGGAGGATCATGTGCAGGAGACGTTCCCCGGCCGACGCCAAGCTCCCCTGATCGAGCCCGAACGATGCGCTGCCGCCGAAAGGCAGCCAGCCGAGCTTCACCGAGAGCGCGTACTGGGCGAGGACCGCCACCCAGAAGTAGGGAGCGGCGTAGAGCAGGTCCAGGAAGGCGCACCCCAGCCGGTCGGGCCACTGGCCCTGGTGCCGGGCGAAGAGCAGGCCCAGGGGCAGCGAAACAGCGAATACCAGGAACAAGGAGGCGCTGCCGAGAAGCAGGGTGCCAGGCAGGCGCTCGAGGATCTTGCGGGAGACCTTCCTGCGATCCGGCGCCAGCGAACGGCCGAGATCGAGGCGGCAGAGATCGGCCATCCAGCACGCGTACTGCTCGGGCAGGCTTCGATCGAGGCCCAGCTCGCGAGTCAGTTCGCTTCGCAGCGCTTCTCGGGCCTCGAGGCTAAGTTCGGCGGCATGGACATCGAGGTAGAGCGTCACAGGGTCGCCCGGCGCCAGGTGGCCGATCGTGAAAACGAGTCCCGTGACGCCGGCGAAGGTGAGCATCCCGAGCAGGAAACGCCGCCAGAGGTAGAGAGCCCTCTCCGAGCGCCGGGGCACCCCTATTCCCGGAGTCCGAGACGGCTGATATGCCCGGTGAGAGTGCGCCGGGCGATGCCGATCGCGTCCGCAGTCACCTGGATCTTCCAGTCATGTTCTTCGAGGGCTCGGCGCAGGTAGATCTCCTCGAAGCGCGTCACTGCCTCCTTCAATTCGAGTTCCAGGATCTCCCCGTGCACGCCCTCCGCAGCGGCGGACGCGCCATCTCCGGCGATCTCGGAGGGAAGGTCGTCGATGTCGATCAGTCCGTCCTGGTCGAGCACGACAGCGCGCTCGATGACGTTGCGCAGTTCGCGGATGTTGCCGGGCCAGGCATAGCGCGAGAGCGCACGCGTGGCTCGTGTGCTCAGTCCGCTGGGCCGCAGGCCATCGGCGCGGCGAAACTGGCCCAGGAAGTGCTCGGCAAGCAGGGGGATATCCTGGTGTCTATCCGCGAGCGACGGAAGCACGAGTTCGATCACGCGCAGACGGAAGAAAAGGTCCTCGCGGAAGCTCCCCTCGGCAACCATAGCCTCGAGGTCGCGATGCGTCGCGGCGATCAGCCTGACATCGACGCGGCGGCGGCTGCCGCCCAGGCGCACGACTTCCCCGGTTTCGAGACAGCGCAGGATCTTGGCCTGGGCGGGAAGAGCGAGGTCGCCGATCTCGTCGAGGAAGAGGGTGCCGCCGTCCGCGTTCTCGAATGCGCCGGCGCGCGTGCGTTCGGCGCTGGTGAAGGCACCCCGGTCGTGGCCGAAGAGCTCGGATTCGATGAGACCCTCGTGCAGCGCGGCGCTGTTGATGGCCACGAAGGGCTGCTCGCTGCGCGGGCTGAGAGCGTGAGCCATTCGCGCGAGTTCCTCCTTGCCGGAGCCGCTCGGTCCGCGAAGCAGAATCCTCGCACCCGATGGGGCGGCTCGCCGCAGGTCTTCGATGACCGACACGAAGCACTCGCTCCTGCCCAGAACGCGTTGCGGTGCACCCACGGCATCCGCCGAAGGGCCTGCGCCGCCCCTCAGCTGCCCCAGGCTGAGTTCGAGAGCCTCCCTGCGGCGGGTCTCTCGGTCGAGCGCGATGTGGGTTTCGAGTACGGGCCCCGCGCTGCGGGCGAAGAGAAGGAGTTCCTGGTCCGCTGGGGCAGATGCCGGGCCTGAACTCTCGAGGTAGGCGATCGCGACCGTTCCGCCCTTGCGGTCCGGGAAGGGCAGTCCCGTCAGGGCGACCTCTGGAGCGTAGGCCATGATGCTCGTGGAACTGAAGTCCTTGTCGCTGTTGTCGCTGCGGCCGGGATGGCAGTGCAGCACACCCTCGCGGTAACGAGTCAGTTCGAGAAACTGCTGGCTGATGCAGGCGGGATCGGCGCGGCCGCTCGAGGCACGCAGGACGAAGCGTTCACCGCTGACACCGAGGAGAAAGGCGCGCTTTGCCCGAGTCAGCTTGACGAGTTCGTCGAGCAGGGCTTGCCACGGTGATTCTTCCGAGGTCAAGGCCCTCGCCAGTGCCTCAAGCGCTGGGCTACGCGGCTTTGCAAGAGTTGGTGCCGCAGTCTCGGGTTCAGTGCTCAGAATCGTGAGCGGCGTCGAACTCAGGAGCAGTCCCTCGCTGATCGACTCGCAGGGTATGAGGTGAAAGGCGCCTACGCGCAGGGATGAGCGGGGGTCGAATGGCACGGGCTCGCCGGGAGGGAGCTTCGTCTCTTGCTCTTCACAGACGAAGTAGCTTCCGTTGGTGCTGGAGAGGTCCTCAGCGAAGAGTCCGTCATCACGAAGAGATAGGGCGGCATGACGGCCCGAGATCGTCGTTCCGGGGAGCACGAGGTCGCAGCTCCTGGAGCGACCGAGGACCAGGGACTCTCCCGCTTCGAGGCGCGGCGTGCTATTGGTTCCGGAATAGGGCCGCCCCTGGTGTGTGATAAAAAAGGTCACGAGGCTCATGGGTTGTCTTCTTCCGTTGCATTCGTTAGCCACCAGGCGCGCTGGCCAGGATAGAAGGCGTAGGGGCCTCGCGGCGAAGTCGCGAAGCCGCGGACCCGGTGGGCGACGACATAGCTACGCTCGGGGTGCCAGAGAAAGAGCGCGGGCGAGAGAGCCGCGAGTCTTGCATTCACTGCCTCGAAGAGGGCCCGGCGTTCGGACGAATCGAAGCTTCGAGCCGCCCTGTCGAAGAGTCGGTCGATCTCGGCATCCCGGAGACCGGAGATGTTGACTCCCGAAGGAGCTTCACGGGAGACCCAGAGACGGGCACTCTTGTCGGGAGAATCGGCGACGCCATAGTGCACGAGCAGGGCGTCGAAGTCGCGGGTGCGGATGCGCTCACGCAGCGTGGCGATCTCGAGAGGGCGCAAGCTTACGGCGACACCGAGTTCCGCGAGATCCGCCTGGATGGCTGCGGCCATCATGCTTGCGGTATCTGAGGCCGGATGAATCATCTCGAACTCCAAGGTCTCGCCATCACGGGTCCAGGGAGCGCCGAGTGAAATGCGGGTGTATCCAGCGGAAGCCAGCAGTTCGGCTGCGGTGGCCAGGTCGTGGCCAGGCGCGTTCGCGTTGCCGTCGAAACCGGGGCAGCCGGGCGGGAACCACCCTGCCGCTGCCATGGCTCTGCCGCCCCAAAGGGTCTCGATGATCTCGTCGATTCTCACGGCGTGGGCGAGGGCTCGGCGCACTGCGATCTGATCGAAAGGGGGGCGGCGGAGATTCCAGAAGATGAGGTCAGTAGCCCATGACCCGCCGGAAAGGATGCGTCCGCGCGATTCAAGCTGGGATCGCAAGGAAGGCGACGCGAGCTTGTCCGCGCCGATCCATGTCTCATCGATATCGCCGGCAAGGAAGGCATTGATGGCGGCGCTTGCATCCGGAATAACGTGAAAGACGACGCGTTCGATCGCCGGTGAGGGGCCGGGATAGGCCTTCCAACGTTCGAGGACCAGGCCCTCTCCCTCGCGACGAGTCACCAGGCGGTAGGGTCCCGCGCCGAGGGGCTCTCGCGCCACGATCGACTCCCGCGGGTTCCAGCTTCGCCCCTCTTTCTCGGCGAGGGCGAGTTCGGGCTGGATCAGATGGCGCGGCAGTGGCGGCAGGTTCGCCGGGCCACGCCACTCGGCCAGCGGCTTGCCGAAATAGACGGTCATGGCGTCATCGCCTAGCTTCTTCAGGCCGGAGACATCGGGGTGGATCCTGCCGTGAATCTCACCACGTAGCGTATCTGAACTCAGGAGCTGGTACGCGAAAAGGAAATCGTCGACCGTGAGAGGCGCCCCATCGTGCCAGTGCAGGTCAGGCTTCAGCTCAATCCTGACGGAACGGTGGTCCTCCGCAGGCTCGGCCGATCGAGCCAGCGAATGCTCCAGGTCGATCTGGAGATCCTGCGAGGTTCCCAGGAGCTCTTCGTGCAGTAGCAGTGAGACGTCCCACTCGACGAGTGAGCCTCCGATGAAGAGTAGATCGAGGTGCGCGGGGTACGAGGCGAGGCGGCGGTGCAGCGTGCCGCCCCGCCGGGGCGTCTGCCCCGGCTGCGCTTCGTGGCGCTGCGGCCCCCGGCTCTCCGGTGGCACCCCGCAGCCGGCCATCGGCGGCGTCAGCGCCAGGGCAAGGGCGAAGAGCGTTGCGTGGAGATGTCTGAGCCGCTTAGCGGGCATCCTGTCCAACCCCCTGTCCCATGCACTCGCAGAGATCGACTTGCCCATTATCTTCAAAAACAGGCCGTACTGGAAGTAGAATGACGCCGTGGAAGATCTTCGTGGGCGTGTGATCGGCCGTTTCGCGCTGCGTGAGCAGCTTGGGGCTGGCGCGATGGGGTCTGTTTACCTCGCCGAGGACCGCGAGTTCTCCGGCCGCTTCGTTGCGCTCAAATTCCTCCGTGGTGACCTGCTAGAGGGCGTCGGCGCCCAACGGGCGCTGCGGGCGGAGGTCGGTGCGCTGGCCCGCATGAACCATGCCTACATCACGGCCTTCTTCGATATGTACGAGGAAGAGGGTTACACCTTCGTGTCGATGGAGTACGTCGATGGCGAAACCCTTGCAGAGCACCTGAAGGGCGGTCGGCTCGCCCTGGACTTTCTGCTGACCGTTGCCGGGCAGGTGGCCGAGGCCCTGGTTCACGCCCACGGTAGAAACATCATCCACCGCGATATCAAGCCCGCCAATATCAAGGTGGCTGCCGGTGGTTACGCCAAGTTGATGGACTTTGGTCTCGCTGCACTCGTGTTTGACGGTGACGGTGAAAGCACCGTGCAGACCGAGTCCGGGGCGGTGCAGCCCGTCGAGCCGGCGATCGCTGGGGAAGGGCTCGTCCTGGGGACTCCGTCCTACATGTCCCCCGAACAGACCCGAGGATGGGTTGTTGACGCGCGCAGCGATATCTTCTCGTTTGGCGTCATGCTTCACGAGATGGCGAGCGGCCAGCGCCCCTTTGCGAGCGCAACGCGTGGCGGGCTTTTCAAGGTGATCCGCGAGCAGCCACAGCCCTCTCTCAGCGGCTCGCAGCTTGGATTGCCGGATAGCTTGCTCGAGCTGATCCGCTGCTGCCTCGAGAAGGAGCCTCGTGAACGGCCGCAGACAATGCTCGAGGTGCTCGAGCGTCTCCGGGCCGTGGGGGGCACCCTCGTGGCATCGCCTCGGATGGGAGGGGGGCAGCCGATCCCGTTGCCCACCTTCGCCTCAGATCGGCGCGCGACCTCGGTCGTGCCTCTCGTCGGTCGCGCGCGGGAGCGGCAGCAGATCGAGGAGCTGCTGGGGCGGGCTGAGGCGGGAACGGGTTCGATCCTGTTGATCCAGGGTGAGGCCGGGATTGGAAAGAGCCGTCTCGTCGAGCACCTGCTGCAACGTGCGGGCGAGCGGAGTGGTCTCGCCGGGACTGGCGCCTGCATCCTGCGCGGGAATGCGCCGCCTTTTCACGCCTTCATCGAGGCCGCAAGCGGGTTGATGGAGCGAGCGGGTCTACGCACGACGGAAGATCTGGACGCCATGCTCGAGGCCTTCGACTGCCCCCCGCAGCGGGTGTCGGCGATTCACTGCTTTCTCGGTCTCGCCGAGGGCTCGTCGCTCTCGCCTGATCAACTTCTTGCCGGCGCCAGTGAGCTTTTCCTGGCGCTTGCTCGCCGAGCGGGCCGTCTTCTGGCGGTCGTTATCGAGGATCTCAACCAAGCGGACGATGCGAGCGTGGATCTCTTCTGCTTTCTCGCCCATCGTCTCGCTGGCACGAGGCTGATCCTGGCAGGTACCTTTCGGGCCGGGAGCCTGCTTGCGAGTTCGTCCGCGCAGGGCCAGGCCCACGAGCGGGTTGTCGATCAGCTCGCTGGGCGGCCGGACCTGCTCAAGGTGACACTCGACCGCCTGTCGCCGGAGGAGATCACGGAACTGACGGCGGGCGTTCTGCCCGGCCTCGAGCTGGATCAACCTCTCCAGGAGACCCTCCAGGCAAGCTCCGGAGGCAACCCCCTCTTCGTGCTCGAGTATCTTGAACATCTTCGGCGAGAGGACTGCATTGTGCGCGCCGGCGGGGTTTTTCGGCGTACGAAGGCGCTTGACTCCGCAGCGGTGCCCCGGCGGATCCAGGAGCTTCTCGAGCGGAGGCTCGATCGCTTGGATGCATCGCTTCGGGAAGTGCTCGAGCTGGCCGCGGTCGATGGGAATCTCCTCGATCCGGCACTTCTTGCCGGCGCTCTCGACCTTAGCCGTCTGGGACTCCTCCGCACAGTTCGCTTGCTCCATGCCGAGCACCGTCTCGTGATGTCGTCCGAAAAGGGATTTCGTCTCGACCCTCCGCAGATGCGAGAGGTCATCCTGGGCCGTCTGGCGCCTCCCTTGCGGCAGGAGATGCATCTCCTGCTCGCCACATCCATGGTGCGGCTCTATGGCGACGATGATCAGCGCGCTGGGCGCATCGCACGTCACTGGATCGGGGCGGGCGAGCGGCTCGAAGCCGTCGGGTATCTCCGTCGCGCTGGAAAGGCGGCCCTGGCGGTCCACGCACTCTCGGGCGCCCATCGTCACTATTCCCGTGCTTTTGGTTTCCTGGTGGAAGCCGCACCCGAAGACCCCAGGCGTTGGCCGCTCCTGCGCGAACTGGTCGAGGTGAAAGGCAAGGTGGGCGAGGACCGCTCGGCTATCGCGCTGCTCAAGCGGGAAATGGCGGAGTGCGCCTCCTTTTCCGTGGACGACAAGGTATGGGCTCTCGTGGCGATGGGGGCGAGCCATGTCCGGCTGGGGGCGTATGCCAGGGCGTTGGCGCTTCTCGAGAAGGCGGAAAAAACCGGAGAGGATGGGCAGGGAATACCCGGCGAGATCCGGATCGAACTGCTGCGCACGCGGGCTGGGGCGCTGATTCGGGCCGCGGACTTCGATTCGGCCCTCGAGTGCCTTGGAGAGGCGGATCGTCTCACGAGTTCCGGATCGGCGCGCGCCCTGGCGATCGCATATCGAACGGGTCACGCGCTATACGCCAAGGGCGACTACCCAGCGGCGAGGATTCAATGGAAGAAGGTCGTGGAGGATTCGCGGACGGCCGGCGAGCTGAGGCAGATGACACTCGGTCTCTATGCTCTCTCGAGCTTGGAACGAATGGCCGGCCTCCTTCCTGAAGCACGCCGCCTGGGCGAGGAGGCGGTTGGCCTTGCGGAGAAGACCGGTGACAGGAGAGGTCTGTCCCACGCCACCAACAACCTGGCTCTGGCGTTGATTGCCCTCGGAGACCGGGAACGCGGCATCGATCTGCACGAGCGTTCCCTGGAACTCAAGCGCGAACTCGGCGATCTCCAGGGCGAGTCGAATTCTCTGCACAACCTCGCCGAAGCCTGCCGCCAGGGAGGGAGGCTGAAGGAGGCCATTGCTCACGCAGAGCGAGCTGCGGCGATCAAGCGGAACATCGGCGAGCTGGATGGCCTGATGCCGGTTCTGCTCGGCAGGGGAACACTCCTGGCGGAGCTGGGACGCACCCTCGAGGCGCGGGAGAGCTTTCAGGAAGTCCGCGAGGTCTCCCAGGCGCGCGGTCAGGCCGACTGGGCCGTACGCGCTCTCGTCGAAGAGGCACGGATTGATCTCGCACACGAACAGCTCGAGTCCGCCCGGCAGCGCCTGCGGGATGCGGTGGCGGGTTCGCGAGAGCGGCAGATGCCCGTCAGTGAGATCAATGCTTGGCAGCTGCTCCTGCGGGTCGAGGCCCGAGCGGGCGACAAAGACGCCCTCGCGGCCGCGGCCGCGGAAGCGGAGAAGGCGGCCGGGAGACTCGATAACCGCCAGACCGTTGTGGTTGTAGGAGAGGCCCGCGCCTTGGTCGCGTGGTCCGAGGGGCGGCTGGCGGAGGCGCGCAAGTTCTTCGAGGACGTGCTCGACTGGCTCGAAAAGGAGGAGTGGGTCGATCAGCAGAGGGCCATCCTCGCGGCCCTCGAGAGCCTCGCCGCGTCGTCCGGCGGAGAGACATCGTCCCGCTGGGCCGGCGGAGAAACATCGTCCCGCTGGGCCGGCGGCCTCGCCCGCCTCGAAGCCGCCCTCTCCCGCCAGTTCGCCGACGGCGAGGAACGCGAAACCTTCCTCCAGGCCCCCCTTGCGGCGCCTGTCTGGAAGAAAACGGGGGCCGCAGGTCTGTAGGGACCAGCCGGAGGGCCGCAGGCCCGACGCCGGTCCGGATCGGGCAAAGCCCGAAGCGCGCGGAGCGCGCTGGGGTCGGTGTCACTTCTCATCTCCACACAACACAAGAAAACACCTGCAGCCTTCGGTTGCGTTGCGCTTCACGCGACCCGGACCGGCCTCACTTCGGCTTGCCAGGGCGAAGCCTGCTTCGGGCTGGTTCCTGCAGGTTGTGTCCCGGATTGGTTGCGCCGTGGAGCGAAGAATGTTGCACCTCGCCGATTCGGAGAACTCATGCTGCGACGCGCCATGTATCGAACAAATTCGGCACTCAATGGGACGATTTCATCGCCAGAAGTGGCGTGCAATATTCTTCGCTCCACGGGGGATTGGTTGCGGCCGAGGGTTGCGATAGAGGCAAGACTCTGCCTGCTCCCGCGTCTTGGGCGGCTAATACCTGCCCCGCCGTCCTTCCAGGTTCTGAGCCGCTCCTGGCTTTTCGCAGCGGCCTTCAAAGGGCGATCGCCGCAAGTCGTTGAGTCACGAGGGCCTCCAGGCTCTCCGCGGCATGCGCCGCGCGCCTGGCCGGTGCGGCGTCTTCTCCGCATTGGACTGGCACCGCCTTTGCTCTGTTGAAAGCCATCGCGGGAGAGCCTTCATCCCTCGCGAGCCGCTCGGCGGCAGAGGAGGAGATCATGCAAGCAAAGCAAAGAATGAACAGGGGTCCTACCGGCGCTCATGCCTGGACAATGTTGGCAGGACTGGTGCTGGCCATGGCCCTGGCAGCCTGTGGCGGTGGCGATCCCGCGGCGCCAGCCTGTGAGCGGAACAATACGGGCACGCTGATCCTGGAGAGCAAGAACGGGGCTGCCTACGACGTCGTGGTCGATGGGCGCAAGCTGGTCACCATTCCAGCCGGTGGGGCCAGTGAAAAGGAAGTGGATGCCCGGGAGCATAGCGTGGTGTTCAACTACGCAGGAAGCAACGATGTAGCCTGTGCCGCGAAGAGTGTCTTCCTCACGGCCTGCGACACCAAGACCGTGTCCTGTGCGCAGCAGCGGCAGCAGCAGCCGCAGGGTGGCGAACTCATCGCGGAGAACCGCTCGAAAGCGACCTACAAGCTCTATGTGGACGGGCAGAACCAAGCGAATCTCGGGCCGGGACAGAAGCACACCGTGAGCGTCAACGCCGGGAACCACGACGTGAAATTCAAGTTCTCGGACAACGAACACGTGGCCTGCGAGATGACTCGCCATGTGGCGGAGGGTGGACGAACGAACGTCACGTGCTCTGTCGAGGCCTACTACACCCATCGTATCAACGGTGCTGGTGCGACCCGCCTGTGTCCAACGCACGTCGGCGGAGACCGGGAGTTCGGCGGCCATGGGCCGGATGTTTGGGCGAACGCTAACCTGGCCATCGAATCCGATGGCGCGTGGGTCAGCCAGAAGTTCTACCTGCGCGGGCTGGAGACCAGACCGGACCGAACCGAGGCCAAGAAAGACTGGCGATTCAAGCTCTGGACTGCCCCGCAGGGCCACAAAATCGTGGAGATCCTGAGCAGCAAGCACTCCGACACCTACTATCGCGACACGAACCACCAGCTCGACTACCCGCCGGTGAATAACGGCAACCTGGTGGCGCGTTTCGAGATCAATGGTGACACCAACGGCAACGATGTGGGCAACTGCACCTTGGACGACATGTACATGAACGTTTTCCTCAACGAGGTGAGCCTTAAAGTGAAAAGATAGCTCGGACGACCTGTCGGGCCCCGGCACTCGCGGAGCGACTCGTGAGATCCGGGGTCCTTTGTCATCGCGGGAGCGCAACCAATCACCCGCGGGCGCCCGGCGGCAGAGGAGGGAAGATGACGACTCAGGAGAGAATTCCAGATGGTGGCAGAGCACGCGATGTGCGGCGCATGGCCCTGCTGCTGTTCGCGGCTGCCGCAATCCTGTCCATCCCTGCGGCGACTGCGGATGATCGCAACGCTGCGCAAGGAAGCAGGTCGCAAAAGGCGGTGCGAGGATTCGCTGTTTCGAAGGAAGTTGTTTGCTGGGCTCTGTGTGACAGGCAGCTTGACCCTGTCCTACATTCCCCCGTCGAGGAGCCAGGCTTGGCCGACCGCAGAGGAATCGTGCCGGGAGTGCTTGTTGACGAAGCGCCCTCCATCAAGCGTCTTCGCCTGCTTCTGCCCCCTTCGATGCAGGTGGCTGGGCGCGGAAGGGGACACAAACAGCTCATGCAGTTCACTGCAAGCGAGAAGAGGGATATGATTCGCCGGGCGCTGCGAGTCGTTAAGGCCCCTGGCGTGGTGTCCCGTTCGCCCAATGGCCGACGCTATCGCTCGCAGATCGATCGATGCCGGGAGAATGCGAATACCATGGCTCGAGACCTTCTGGGGAGGGGATTGCAGGCGCACAGGCAGGACTGTTATGCCCTGGCAGCTATGCCTGGGCAACCGCTTCCCGCATGGGCCGGGACGAGGTTGTGGCGGCGCCCTGGTCTCGATTGGAGGAGTACACGCCTGAGATCTTTCCTGGACTTACGCCGAGTCGATGGGCTGGGCCATCAGGACGGCGCGGCTCTGGGGCGCGCCAGAGCACAGAACATCCTGCGAGTACTTCATGTCGTGACTCAGAAGTAGGTGGATCACAGGCAACCGGCTTTGAGCGGCACCCTTCCAGGTCGGTTGCTCTTCTTCCTATTGAGCAGAATACGCTTACTGTGAGATATTGGAACTTGCTGGAGGGATAAACCATGAATTCGGTTCGGAAGATCAGACGCGGATCTCTCTTGTTTGCCA
>JANTFM010000072.1 GCA_024763475.1 Acidobacteriota bacterium
CTCGATGCTCTGCCAAGGCGCAGGGGAAATTTCCGCGCGAAGCACGGGAAGCTGGGGCGCGGACATTTCGAGGAGCAGCCAGCCGCCAGGAGCCAGCGCGCCGGGAGCCAGGGCGACGAGACGGCGAATCAGATCCAGCCCCCCGCCGGACGCGACGAGCGCCTGGCGCGGGTCGTGGACCCGGACTTCCGGCGAGAGCTCTGCCCACTCCTCCTCGCTGACGTAGGGCAGGTTGGCCACGATCATCTCGAGATCGGCGGGAGCGCCATCGGGCAGGAGATCCGCCTCTTCGAAGACGATCTGGTCCTCGAACTTGGAGCGGCGAGCGTTCTCCCGGGCCAGCTCCAGCGCTCGAACATCTGCGTCCGTCGCCAGGATCTTCAGCTTGGGATGGGAGTGAGCGAGGGCCAGCGCGATGCAGCCGCCGCCGGTGCCAATGTCGGCCACGGGCCCCGCGGACTCCAGATCCAGGCGCTCGCGAGCGTAGCGAACGAGATCTTCGGTCTCCGGCCGGGGAACGAGGGCCCGGCCATCGACGCGGAGATCGAGCTCGAGGAAGGGCCAGCTTCCAACCAAGTGCTGCAAGGGTATGCGGCGGCAGCGCTGCGCGACGAGGTCCTCGAAGCGTGCGAGGGTCTCGCGCCTCGGGACCCGGCGTAGCCGGGAGAGGAGTTCGCCGCCTCCGAGCGACAGGACGGACTCAAGCAGCCAGATCGCTTCCTGGCGACCGTTCCCGACGCCGGCCTGCTGGAGTTGTTCGGCGGCGCGGGAGAGCGCTGCGCCGAGGGAGGCGGGAGGCTCGGAGAGCGGGTTCAGCTCTCGGTCTCCATGGCAAGACGCTTGGTCTGGTCCGCCTGTTCCAAGGCCTCGATCAGCTCGTCGAGGTCGCCGAGCATGATCTGCGCCAAGCGATGCAACGTGAGCTTGATGCGGTGATCCGTCACCCGGTTCTGCGGGAAGTTGTAGGTCCGGATCTTCTCGGAACGATCGCCGCTGCCGATCTGCACCCGACGAATATCTCGCTCCTGCGCCTGCTGGGAGGCGATCTCCTGGTCATAGAGCCGCGTCCGGAGCACCTTGAGCGCCTTCGCCTTGTTCTTGTGCCAGGACTTCTCGTCCTGGCACTGGACGACCATCCCCGTCGGGATATGCGTCAGGCGCACGGCGGAGGTGGTCTTATTCACGCTCTGGCCCCCAGGCCCTGATGAGCGGAAGCTGTCGATGCGGAGATCCTTGCTCTCATCGAGCTCGACCTCGACCTCCTCGGCCTCCGGCATGATGGCCACCGTGGCCGCCGAGGTGTGAACCCTTCCCTGGGTTTCCGTCGTGGGGACGCGCTGCACGCGATGAACCCCCGACTCGTACTTGAGCTGGGAGTAGACGCGCTTACCCGAGATGTTGATGATCGCTTCCTTGGCCCCACCGATCTCGTTGGTCGAGAGTTCGACAACTTCGAAGGTCCAGCCCCGCCGCTCGGCAAGACGCTGGTACATCTCCACGAGTTCCCCGGCGAAGAGAGTCGCCTCGTCTCCACCGGTTCCTGCGCGGACCTCGAGGATGACGTCCTTCTCGTCGTTCGGGTCCTGGGGAAGCAGCAGCGCGCGAATCTTGACGAAGAGCGCCTCCCGGGCCGCCTCGAGCTCGGAGATCTCCTCCCGCGCCATTTCGACGAGTTCGGCGTCGCTCTCCTCCTCCAGCATCGCCCTGGCAGACACCAGGCCCTCGCCCGCATCGCGGTATGCGCGAAAGCTATTGACGAGGGGCTCGAGCTCCGCATAGCGGGTCGCGAGCTCGCGATAGGCCGACGGATCTCCCGCCACGGCGGGATCCGCCATGCGCCCCGAGAGCGAAACGAAGTCCTCCTCGATCTTTCCGAGGCGGACTTCAAGCGACGATTCGTTACTCACGACGGAGGATCAGGACCTGCCCGCTTTGCGTGCCCGGGCTGCCTTCGCGGCCTTCTCCGCCCGTAACTGGAAGCGCTCGACGCGGCCGGCGGTGTCGACGAGCTTCTGCTTGCCCGTGAAGAACGGGTGGCAGTTGGAGCACAGCTCAACTCTGAGATCCTTCTTGGTGCTGCGAGTCTTGAAAGTCGCACCACAGGCGCAACTGACTTCGACATCGAAATAATCGGGGTGAATCTTCGGCTTCATGATCTTTACCTTCTCTTTCGAAAATGTTCGCATAACCCCGCACTTCGTTGCGGGACGCACGAACAGAGATCGTCGTAACCGCGAGATTCTACTCGCGTTGCGCCCGCTT
Source organism: Acidobacteriota bacterium (assembly GCA_024763475.1). GTDB lineage: Bacteria > Acidobacteriota > Polarisedimenticolia > J045 > J045 > JANTFM01. The sequence goes on from JANTFM010000072.1 coordinate 2,263, forward strand.
CGCCAATCGGGAGGGGCCGATCAGGAGGCCATCGAGCCGAGGAACTCCTCGTTGGTGTCCACCTTGCGCAAGCGGTCGAGCAGGAGCTCCATCGCCTCCACCTCGCCGAGCTGGTCGAGGACCTTGCGCAACATCCACACCCGCCGCAGCTGAGAGTCGTCCATCAGGAGCTCCTCCTTGCGGGTGCCGGAACGCCGAACGTCCATCGCCGGAAAAACGCGACGATCGCTCAGGTTGCGGTCGAGGTGGATCTCCATGTTTCCGGTCCCCTTAAACTCCTCGTAGATCACCTCGTCCATCCGCGAACCCGTATCCACGAGCGCGGTGGCAAGGATGGTCAGCGAACCGCCCTCCTCGACCTTGCGAGCCGTTCCGAAGAACTTCTTCGGGCGAGAGAGCGCGGCGGCATCGATCCCGCCGGAGAGAATCTTGCCAGAGGCCGGCTGGACCGCGTTGAACGCCCGTGCGAGCCGCGTAATCGAATCGAGCAGGATGACGACGTCCTGGCCGAATTCGACCATGCGCTTCGCCCGCTCGAGCACGATCTCCGCCACCTGCACATGGCGGGTCGCCGGCTCGTCGAAGGTCGAGGCCACCACCTCGCCCCGCACGGTGCGATGCATGTCGGTGACCTCCTCGGGGCGCTCGTCGATCAGGAGGACCAGCAGCTTGGCGCCGGGATGATTCTCCGCGATCGCGGTGGCGATCGCCTGCAGGAACATCGTCTTGCCGGTTCGCGGAGGCGCAACGATCAACCCCCGCTGCCCCTTGCCGATCGGTGCGAGCAGATCGATGACCCGGCCGGTGAGATTCTCACGGTTGGTCTCCATACGCAGGACCTCGTCCGGATGCCAGGGCGTGAGGTTTTCGAAGGTCTTCGCTCGCTTGGCCTCCTCGACAGGGATCTCCTGCAAGGTCTCAACCTTATGCAGCGCAAAGTACTTCTCGTTGCGCCGCGGCGGGCGCAGCGGACCGGAGATCAGGTCCCCGGTAAACAGCTTGTGCGTACGGACCAGCCCCGGCGAGACGTAGATGTCGTCCGGCCCCGGCAGATAGGAATGCTCCGGTGAGCGGAGGAAACCATAGCCTTCGGGAAGGCGTTCGAGCACGCCGCTCGCCTGGACTCGCTCGCCCTTGCGCACCCGGGAGGAGATGATGTGATGAATCAGCTCCGCACGCCGCGTCTTGGACAACCCCGCGACGCCCACCGACCGAGCGAGTTCGGTCAGTTTGCCGATCTCCATGAGTTTTATCTCGTGCAGGTCCATCGTGAATCCTTAGCCCGGGGAACCGGGATTCGACGCCAGCGCGTCTTCCAACACTCTGCCCAAGGCTGCCATCCCGACCCCGCTCTTGGAGGAGGTAGCAATCACGGACACATCGTCTGGCAGCTCCAACTGCTGCCTGGCCTGACTCACGGCCCTGGGAATCTTCGATCCCGAAAGCTTGTCGCTCTTGGTCAGCGCGACCACGGTCGGGAGCCCACGGGACAGGAGCGCATCTCGCAACATCGCGTCCAGCGTCGTCGGATCGTGACGCGAATCCACAAGGTGCACCGCCAGGTGGATTGCCGTCTTCCTCGAGAGATAGGCCTCCACCAGCTTGCCCCACTGCCTTCGCATCGCCTGGGAAACCTTCGCATAGCCGAAACCCGGCAGGTCCACCAGGTAGAACTGCTCGTCGATGAGGTAGTAGTGCACCTCCCGCGTGCGACCCGGAGTCTTGCTGACCCGCGCCATGCCGTGGCGCCCCAGCACCTTGTTGATCAGGCTGGACTTCCCGACGTTGGAGCGGCCCATGAACACGATCTCGGGCTTGCCGTCCTCCGGGAAGTCATCTGACCGTACGACAGCGCGCACGAATCGGCAAGTCTTGGTCTTCATCTGCTTTCCAAACCGTAACGCGTCAGTTGGGCCGCGCCGGATCCTCCACCCCTTCCCCATCGAGATGCGCCAGGGGCTGCGGAGGACGTTCTAGGGCTGCCGGAAGGACCTCGTCCATGTGTTCCACGAGGGTAAACTCCATCATACCCGCGACCTCCGCGGGAATCTCGGAAAGATCCTTCTCGTTCTCGCGGGGCACGATGACCTCGAGGATCCCGCAGCGGTGGGCCGCAAGGACTTTCTCCTTGATCCCTCCCACAGGGAGGACCTTGCCCCGGAGCGTGATCTCCCCGGTCATGGCCACGTTCGCCCGCGCGGGGATCTTCGTCAGCATCGACACGACGGCGGTTGCCATCGCGATTCCAGCGGAGGGCCCATCCTTCGGGATCGCCCCCTCGGGCACATGGATATGGACATCCGAGTCCTTGTGAAACGAAGGGCTGATTCCCAGCTCCGCGGCACGGGCGCGCACATAGGTCATCGCGGCCTGGGCGGACTCCTGCATCACCTCGCCCACCTGGCCCGTGATCGCCATCTTGCCCCGTCCCGGCACAACCGAGACCTCCGGTGCCAGGATTTCCCCGCCGAACGAGGTCCATGCCAAGCCGGTCGCCACGCCGACCTCGTTGCGGGGCCGCGCCTCGGAGGGCCGGAAGCGGGGAATGCCGAGAAGCTCAGTCAGGTCTTCCGGCCGGATCTCATAGCCCGTCTTCCACTGCTTCTCGACGTATGCCCGCGCAACCTTACGGCAAACCCGTGCAATCTGGCGTTCGAGGGCCCTTACCCCCGCCTCGCGGGTGTAGCGCTCGGTGATCACCTGCAGGGCGTCCTTCTCCCATCTCACCTTTTTCTTCGCCAACCCATGAGCTTCGAGCTGCTTCGGGACGAGGAATCGCTCCGCGATGGCCAGCTTCTCGTCGAGGGTGTAGCCGGCGAGACGGATCACTTCGAGACGGTCCTGCAACGGGGCGGGAATCAAGTGCAGGACATTGGCCGTGGCGATGAAGAAAACATCGGACAGGTCGTATTCCGTGTCGAGATAGTGATCGAGGAAACCGTGGTTCTGCTCGGGATCGAGAACCTCGAGCATCGCGGCCGAGGGATCTCCGCGGAAATCGGTCGACATCTTGTCGAGCTCATCGAGCAGGAAGAGTGGATTGCGGGTTTTCGCCTTGCGGATCATCTGGATGATGCGACCGGGAAACGCACCGATGTAGGTCCTTCGGTGGCCGCGAACCTCCGCCTCATCCCGCACGCCTCCGAGGGAGAGACGCACGAACTTACGCCCTGTCGCCTCGGCGATCGAACGCGCCAGGGAGGTCTTCCCCACCCCGGGCGGGCCCACCAGGCAGAGGATCGTGTTCTGCCGCCTTCGCGGGGCGAGCTGCGCCACCGCAAGGTGCTCGAGGATCCGCTCCTTGACCTCAGTGAGACCGTGGTGATCGCGATCGAGGATCTTGCGCGCCCGGATCAGGTCGCGTTTCTCGCGGGAACGGGCTTTCCAGGGCATTTCGATCAACCAGTCGATGTAGCTGCGGGAGACCGTCGCTTCCGCGGAGACAGGAGGCATCCCTTCGAGGCGCCGGAGTTCCGCCCGAGCCTTGTCCAACGCGGCCTCGGGCATGTCGGCCTCTTCGATCTTCTCCCGGAGTTCCTCGAACTCCTCCTCGCGCCCACCTCGACCGAGTTCCTTCTGGATCGCCTTGATCTTCTCTGACAGGTAGTACTCCCGCTGGGCCTGTTCGAGCTGCTCCTTGACCTTCCCGTCGACGCTGTGGTCGAGCTGCAGCTTGTCGATCTCACCCTCGAGGAGCTGCGCGAGGCGCTCGAGGCGCTCATCGACAAAGACCCGTTCCAGCAGATCCTGCTTGCGCTCCGCATGAACGACCATGTGGGCTGAGACCGTGTCCGCCAGGCGGCCGGGATCGCCGCCACGAATCGTCGAGAGTACCGTCTCGGCGGGCAGCGAGGGGTTCAACTTGACGTAGGACTCGAAAAGTCCGGTGACCCTGCGCGCCAGCTTCTCGACCTTGACGGGGTCCCCGACCCGTTCATCCAGGAGCGCGACCTCTGCGTCGAGGAAGCCCTCCGGAGAACGCGTCACATCCACGGCCCGCGCACGGCTCACGCCCTCGACGAGCATGCGCATGTTGCCCGAGGCCACCTTCAGGGACTGCACCACCGTGGCGACCGTCCCGAGGGTGTGGATCTCCTCGGGCTGCGGCTCATCCGCGCTGGCATCCCGCTGGCAGGCAAGGAAGATGCGCCGGTCTCCGCTCTCCAGGACCCGCTCCAGTGCTTTCAGAGATGAGCGGCGGCCAACGACGAAGGGCACCATCGTCTTCGGGAAGACAACAGCCTCCCGGAGCGGCACCATCGGGATCTTCTCAACCCGTGTTGTTGTCATGACTCGCCTGTTAGGTGATCTCTACCGACGAAGGGCCCATGAAGTGTCCACGCTAGCCAGCCTTCTCCATCAGGTGAAGGCTGGCGCCAACATCCCCTCGCTCGACAAAATCCTTGGTGATGGTGAGCTCCCGGCAGTCGTCGTTCGAAGGGATTTCGTACATGAAGTCCAGCATGATCTCTTCAAGGATCAGGCGAAGCCCGCGTGCACCGATCTTCCGCTCGCTCGCCTGTGCGGCAATGGACAGAAGGGCTTCCTCGGTGAACTCGAGTTCGACATCCTCGAACTCGAAGATCCGTTTGTACTGCTTGACGAGTGCGTTCCGCGGCTCCGTCAGGATCCGCACCAGCGCCGCGGCATCGAGATCAGCCAGCGCCGCGGTGACCGGAAGTCGCCCGATGAACTCGGGGATCAGGCCAAACTTCACGAGATCCTCAGGCTGAGCCAGGGAGAGGGTCTCGAAGGCATTGCGCTCCTTTTTGCTCCGCACGTCTGCCTTGAAGCCCACAGCCTTCTTTCCAGTACGCTGATCGATGACCTTGTCGAGGCCGACGAAGGCGCCTCCACAGATGAAGAGAATGTTCGTCGTGTCGATCGGGATGAAGTCCTGGTGCGGGTGCTTGCGCCCACCCTGCGGGGGGACGTTGGCCGTCGTTCCCTCGAGGATCTTGAGCAACGCCTGCTGCACACCCTCGCCCGAGACATCCCGGGTGATGGAGGGGTTCTCGCCCTTGCGAGCGATCTTGTCGACCTCGTCGATGTAGATGATCCCGCGCTGCGCCTTGTCGACGTCGTTGCCCGCGGCCTGGAGCAGCTTGAGCAGAATGTTCTCGACATCCTCGCCGACGTAGCCGGCCTCCGTGAGGGTCGTCGCATCGACGATGGCGAAGGGCACCGAGAGCATGCGCGCCAGGGTTTGCGCGAGGAGAGTCTTGCCCGTCCCGGTCGGACCCACCAACAGGATGTTCGACTTCTGCAGCTCGACCTCGTCCTTGCTCGAGCACAGCTCGATGCGCTTGTAGTGGTTGTAAACCGCGACCGAGAGCTTCTTCTTGGCCTGATCCTGTCCCACAACGTAGGAGTCCAGGAAAGCCTTGATATCGTGCGGCTTGGGAAGCGCGCTCTCGAGCGTCTCCTGCTCGGGCTCCCGCTCTTCGGCGATGATGTCCACACAGATGTCAACGCACTCATCGCAAATATAGACCGTGGGCCCAGCGATCAGCTTACGGACATCTCTCTGGCTCTTGTTGCAGAACGAACAGCGGAGATCGCCTTCAACCTTTGAGCCACCTTTTTTCTTACTTGCCATCAACCAAACCTCACTCTTTCCAAACCTGTCCTAGCCGCCTGCCTGCATGTTTCAGTTCCGGCTCTCGATAACGACATCGATCAAGCCGAACTCCTTCGCCTGCTCCGCGGTAAGGAAGTTATCGCGCTCCGTCGCCCGCGTGACATCGTCGAAGTCCTTGCCCGTGTGCTTGCAGAGGATCTCGTTGAGAGCCTCCTTCATGCGGAGGATCTCCTTCGCATGGATCTCGATATCCGTCGCCTGTCCATAGGCGCCACCGAGCGGCTGGTGAATCATGATACGTGAATTCGGCAGCGCCGAGCGCTTGCCGGACTCTCCGGCCGCGAGGAGCAGCGCCCCCATCGAGGCCGCCTGTCCGACACACATGGTGTGGATGTGCGGCCTGACGAACTGCATCGTGTCGTAAATCGCCAGTCCCGCGGTGACGACTCCCCCGGGGCTATTGATGTAGATGTTGATGTCGCGATCGGGATCCTCGGCCTCGAGGAAGAGAATCTGTGCGATGAGAACGTTGCTCACCTGGTCGTCGATCTGCTCGCCCAGAAAGATGATGTGGTCCTTCAGCAGCCGGGAGAAAATATCCCAAGAGCGCTCACCACGGGCAGACTGCTCAACGACGATAGGAACCAAAGGCATCGCTTATCTCCTCCAATAACCCCAATAATCCATCAACAAATATCAGTCTTCTCGTACACCCAGTCAAGACACTTGCGCCTAAGCAACTGACTTTTCAACGAGTTAATACTTCCGGTCTTCTTGAGTTCCTGGCGCACTTCCGCAGGAGACTTCCCGGCCTCGCGCGCCATGCTCTCAATCGCACCATCGACCTCAGACGGCGCGAGGTCAAGCTTTTCCTCCGCAGCAATCCGGTCGAGCAGGATTTGCTCCCGCACGCCCTTCTCGGCGGCGACACGTTCCTCTGCGATGACCTTGTCCCAGTCGATTTCGGCCTTGTCCATGTCGACGCCACTCATCGCCATGTTCCGCCCGATCGATTCGAGGCGCTCGCGGAGTTCCTCCTCGACCAGGCTCACCGGAGCCTCGTAGGAGACCCCGTCGATGATCTTGTCAAGCAGGCGGCGCTTGGCGACCCCGGTGCACTCGACTTCCTTGCGCGCCATCAGGGCTTCGCGGACCTTGTCCCGCAATTCGGCGACGTTCGCCACCCCCGCCACCGTCTCGGCCAGCTCGTCACTCAATTCGGGGACGTGCCGCTCCTTGACGCCGAGGACGGCTCCAGAAAAGCGCACCCTTTGCCCCTTGAAGTCCGCATTCGGAAAGTCCTCCGGGTAGGTCATTTCGAAGGAAAACTCCTCCCCAGCACGCACTCCGGACAGCTCACTATCGAATTCCGGCAGATTGCCCTCGGCACCGAGATGAATCCTCTGCGCCTTCTTCTCGAGCTTCAGCTCGCTGCCGAGACCTTCGCCCTCGATATCGACCTCAACGAAGTCTCCGGGCTGGCTGGCGCGATCGTCCACGTCGTGAACGTGGCCCATCGACTCGCGGATGCCGTCGAGTTCCTTCTGGACCTCGTCGTCTGCAAGTTCCGCCTTGGGGCGAGCGATCTTCAAGCCGGTGTATTCGGGAAGATCGAACTCCGGCATGATATCGACGAAGACCGCAAAAGCGTAGGGCTCACCTTCCACGGCGGGCGGGGCGTCCTTCTCACCGTCCTCGAGGTCCATGAAGACACCCTTCGGGAGCGGCTCGAGGCTTTCGTCTTGAATCGCCTTCCAGAGATGGTGCTCGACAAGGGTCTCACCGACCTGGGCTGGAAGCTTGTCGCCGAGTTCCGCGCGGACCAGTCCCATGGGGACCTTGCCCTTGCGAAAACCGGGACGCACCGCGTCTTTGCGCGCCGCATGAAGCGTCGCATCAAAAACCGACTGGACCTCAGAAGCGGGCACTTCGATGCTCAACCTCTTCCGCGTCGGGGATTCCTTCGTGACCTCTGTGTTCATCTTGTCCTGTCCTCGCAGCACGCCTGGGCTTCGATCCAAACCCAGCCGAGGAGAAGCGAACGGCTCGAAACCGGCAGCAGGCCTGGAAGGCCGTTCCTTTCAGCCGCTCTAGTGTGACCCATATTCGTTCGTTTTGCCCGCGGTCGCAGCCTGGGGAGCCCCGCGGTCTCCCGCATCGTGAAGGTGTGGTGCGAAAGGGGGGACTCGAACCCCCACGGCCTAAACCACGAGAACCTAAATCTCGCGCGTCTACCAGTTCCGCCACTTTCGCCCACGGAACCCGCCAGAAGAGCGGCGGGAAGCGCTAGTTTAGTGTCCCGCCAGACAGGCTCGCTACATTCTTCGCCGGTCCTCGACGTCTCTGGCGGCGCTGGCGCGCCGAATCACGCAACAAAGGTGTCTGCCCGGAAGCGAGTCCACAAGCCCAGCGTGCGCAGCACCGTGGACGTGTGCCGATCTCGGAATCCTCGTTCGGGATCCAGTAGCACAACTCCGAAATATCCGAGAGGCCGCGGGAGGGAGGAGTTGGTGAGCCGTCAGGGACTCGAACCCCGAACCCGCAGATTAAGAGTCTGCTGCTCTGCCAGTTGAGCTAACGGCCCACACCTTCTCCGGACATCACTGCCCGTTTGTCCGCGCCATTATAAGGACGGCTTCGGGACGCGCAACGCCCAAGTGCGGCATAATCTGCCCCATGGCAACTGAGTCGCCCATCGGGGTCGGGAGTTTTCTTGGCGCCCTCGACGTCACCCTCGACCTGCCCCTGGCCTCCGTGGGAAGCCGGGGGCTCGCCAACCTCGTCGACATGCTCCTGTGGATTCTGACCAGCCTCTTTCTTGCCGCCTTCGCCACCCTCGCGACCGGATTCCTCCCCTCGAGTGCCGCGGGCATGCTGTGGTTGATCGTCTTCGTCTCGTTCTTCCTCCTCTATTGGGGTTTCTTCTCGTTCTTCGAAATCGTTATGGACGGTCAGACCCCCGGCAAGCGCCTGCTCGGGCTGAGAGTCGTCAGCGAGGACGGCTCCTCCGCTCCCCCGCTGTCGATCCTGCTCCGCAACCTGGGCCGTATCATCGACTTCTTTCCGGGCTTCTACGGCATCGGCGTCCCGGTGATGATCCTGCAGGCCCAGTCGAAGCGGGTTGGGGACCTCCTCGCAGGCACCGTCGTCGTCCGCGAGCACGACCTGCGCTGCACGCATACGGAGCGCAAGTGGCCCCCTCGCTTCGACGCCAGCGACGCGGCCCTCCTCGAGGCCTACTTCTCCCGGGTCAAGGCAATGAGCGAAGAGTACAAGAGGGCGCTTTCCGCCAATCTGCTGCTATGGCTGACCACCAGGCACCCGGAGTTCGTGGGATCCTATTCCGCCAGCGAGCCCGCCGAAGCGGTCTTGGCCCGGCTCTTCGATCCCCACGCCATGGCCTTCGAGAGAGCCGGCGAAGACCAGGAGCAGAACCCCTGATGGACTACAGCAGCTTCTGCCAGAGGGCCCAGCACGACTGGCAGGCCCTCGAGGAACTCCTCGAACGCGTCCGCCGGGGGGGCTTGAATCGGCTGGACCATGAGGAACTCGAGCGATTCGCCGCCTACCACAGAAGGGCCGTTTCCGACTTCGCTTACGCCAGGACCCACTTCCCGCGCACGGACGCCGTCCGGCACCTTCGCTCGCTGGCCTTCGCAGGGCATCGCCTCCTCGGTGCGCAACACGAAGCCATTCTGCCGAGAATGCGGGAATTCTTTTTCAGGGGATACCGTCGCGCATTCCGCGAGGCCCTGCCGGCGCTCGCCACGGCCCTGTCGATCTTTCTTGGCGCCACGGCACTCGGCTTCGTGGTCACGCTGATCAGCCCCGGATTCGCCGCCCTTTTCCTCGGTGCCGACGCCATCGAGAACCTGCGGCAAGGGCAGGTTTGGACGGATTCGGTCGGCAGCATCGCTCCACCGGCAGCCATCTCCGGCGCCATCTTCACCAACAACATGACGGTCGCCCTGGTCACCTGGCTGGGCGGAGCGCTCTTCGGCCTGCTGACGGTGGTCATGCTCCTCAACAACGGCCTGATGTTCGGTAGCGTGCTGGCCCTGACCTGGCAGTACCACCTGCTCGACCGCTTGCTCGCCTTCATCTCGGCTCACGGACCGCTCGAACTCTTCCTGATCGTCGTGGCGGGAGCCGCGGGCTTTCAGCTGGCGCGCGGACAGATCCGCGCGAAGCAATGCCCGCCCGGAGTGTCCTTTCGCCGGGGGGCCCGCCGATCGCTGCGCCTCGTGGGAGGCACCTTGCCCTGGTTCGTCTTGCTCGGGCTGGTTGAGGGCTTCCTCTCCCCGGTCATGACGATCAGTACCTGGATCAAGGCGCTGCTCGGCGTGATCCTGCTGGCCTCGTTCCTGGCCTACGCGCTCGCACCCCCCACGGGAGCCGCCCCAAACCCGACGGCTTCCGGCGACCGTTTCGAGGAGATCGCGTGACCCTCTTCGACCGTCCGCTCAGCCTCGCCGAGGTCCTCGACTTGCCGCTGCAGATGTTGCGGCGCGAGTACCGGCAGCTGCTGCCCGTAGCGCTCGTTTGTGCCTTCATGGCCGCGGTGCCGCAGATGGTCCCGCAGGTGATGCTCCTCGCAAGGCCCGATGCAGACCCGGCCTATCTGCTGCTGGTCCAGGCCATCAACCTTGCCGCGGCCCTCGTGGCGGGCGTGATCGGCCTCATCGGTGCGCTGGCCGTAACGCACAAACTCAAGGGCCTGCTCGAAGACACGCCGATCACGATGGGGCAGGCGTTCCGCCGTGCCGTCTCTCCGGCGGCCCTCGGGACCCTGCTGCTCGCAGCCCTCATGATCATCGTCGGCTTCGTTCTCTGCTGTATTCCGGGCCTCATCCTCAGCCTCTATATCGCCCTTCTCGCACCGATCCTGGTCTACGAATCGCCTCGAGGGGTCGAGGCCATCTCCCGCTCCTTCACACTGACGGGCTACAACCCCGGGACGGGACGGCGTACGGCAACCGTGATACGAGTCTTGCTGGTCTGGATCGCCGTGTCCCTGGTCACCTATGCGATCGCCAGCATCATCACGCTCCCGATGATGGGGGCGGGTACCTACTACTCGTTCAAGGCCGCCGCGGAAGGGACCAGCCTCAACGCCGTACCACGCATCGTCTCCCTGGCTACGTTGATCACGCAGTTCGCGTCGACTCTCGTCGGGGCCGTCAGCCGACTCTACGCCTCGATCGCCTTCACGCTCCTCTTCCTCAGTGTGCGCAATTCCCGCGAAGGACGTGACATAGCGGCGGATGTCAGACGGCGTCTCAACGCGACGGGGCAGTTCTCTTGAGCCGCGCCATCCTGCTGTCCCTGCTACTGGCGGGGGCCTTCCTGGGGCCGAGCCCACCCTCCCTGGGCGCAGACCACGAACGCCTCGAGGAGATCTACGAGGAGCAGGACATCAAGGCGGATGACGGCGTCTCGCTAAGCGAGTATGTCAACTTCCTCAAGGACCGTCTCTTGCAGGAGATCGCCCACGCGCTGGACTCCAGTGCCTGGGCCATCTGGGGCTCTCCCGCCATCCTTTGGACGCTCGTGCTCGTCTTCGGCGCCTTCCTCGCTTACCAACTCTTGCGACTGCTCGCAGGAAAGCAGCACGCATCCTCGGGAAACAGGAGGCCCACGATCGTCGCCGCTCCGCGTCTTGCCG
>JANTFM010000073.1 GCA_024763475.1 Acidobacteriota bacterium
GCGGATGCGGACACGATCTGCGGCGACGTCGACAACTGCCCTGATGATTACAACCCAGGGCAGGAAGACGAAGATGGCGATGGTACCGGCGACGTCTGTGACGGACCACAGGACAGTGACGGCGATGGCGTGCCGAATGCCATCGACAACTGCCCGTACACGGAGAACCCGTTGCAGGAGAATGCCGACGGCGATGCCCTGGGTGATGCTTGCGACTGTGCACCACTCAATGGCGATGTCTTCCAGACGGCCGGTGTGGTCGATGACTCACTGGTATTCGATCTGGACAAACAGACGCTGCGCTGGGATGCGCGCGCCGATGCCGAAAGCTACAACGTCTACAAGGGTAAGCTCGACGAGGGTTCATCGTTCGCCTATAACCACACCTGCCACGCGCTGGACCTCGAGCAGCCCGAGAGCCAGGACGGCGCTCATCCGGGGCGCGGGATGCTCTTCTATTACTTGGTCAGTGCTGACAATTGCTTCGGTGAAGGCCAGCTCGGCGATGCCTCTTCGGGAGAGACTCGTCCCGCCGCGGATGCTTGCCCCGACGCCGACAACGATGGCGTGCGCGATGCCGTAGACAACTGCTCCACGACTTCGAACGCCGATCAGCTCGACGATGATTACGACGGGATAGGAGACGCTTGCGACGCGTGCCTCGACGACCCGGTGAATGACAGGGACCTCGATGGCCTCTGTGCGACCGAGGACAATTGCCCGCTCGATGCGAATGCTGGCCAGGAGGATCTTGATGGGGACGGATCCGGCGATGTTTGCGACCCGGATGACGACAACGACGGCTTTGCCGATGTAGATGACAACTGTCCCGTCGACCAGAACCCGGGACAGGAAGACCTGGACTCTGACGGCTCTGGTGACATCTGTGATCCGGACGACGATGCCGATGGCCAGCTCGACGTGGATGACAATTGTCCCCGGACGGCGAACGCAGACCAGGCGGACGCCGATGGAGACCTGCTTGGCGATGCGTGTGATGACTGCCCCGAAGACGCGGACAACGATGCGGACGCGGACACGATCTGTGGTGACATCGACAACTGTCCCGCGACGGCCAATACGGACCAGGCAAATGACGATGGTGATTCCCTTGGCGATGCCTGCGACGACTGTCCCCACGATGCGGACAATGATGTTGACGCGGATACGATCTGCGGCGACGTGGACAACTGCCCGGAGGACTACAACCCGGACCAGGAAGACTCTGATGGTGACGGCACGGGAGATGCGTGCGACGGACCTCAGGATAGCGACGGCGATGGTGTGCCAGATGCCATCGACAACTGCCCCTCGACCGAGAATCCTCTGCAGGAGAACGCGGACTCCGACAGCCGGGGCGATGCTTGTGACTGCGCTCCACTGAACGGGGGCGTATTCGCCCCGGCAGGAGAGATTTCCGCTTCGCTCAGCTTCGAAACCGACAAGAACACGCTCCGTTGGGCACCGCGAAGTGATGCCGAGAGCTACAACGTCTACAAGGGACTGATTCAGGCTGGGGACGCGTTCTCGTACACGCACACCTGTCACGCGCTGGACCTGACAGTCGCGGAGACGACGGATCTTGCGCATCCGGGTGGTGGAGCACTCTTCTATTACCTCGTCACGGCCGACAACTGCTTCGGAGAGGGGAGCCTGGGTATTGCCAGCTCCGGTAGCGAGCGTGATCCGAGCGATGCCTGCCCGGATGGGGACAGCGATGGGGTGCGGGACGCGGTGGACAACTGCCCGTCGCAGCCCAATCCACTGCAGACAGATAACGACTACGATGCGATCGGTGACGATTGCGACCCCTGTCCAGGTGATGCCATCAACGATCCCGATACGGATGGGCACTGTGCGACGGCTGACAACTGCCCGTTCGACGCCAATCCGGGTCAGGAGGACCTCGACGGGGATGGCTCCGGCGACGTCTGCGACCCGGACGATGACGGAGATGGGTATGACGATGTTGTAGATAACTGCCCGCTTCAGGCGAATGCCGGCCAGGAAGACCTTGATCTCGATGGTAGCGGTGATGCTTGCGATCCTGATGATGATGGTGATGGAGTCCTGGATGGGGACGACAACTGCCCTCGTCTCTCCAACGCCGACCAGCTGAACAACGACTCCGATGCTTTGGGTAACGCCTGCGATGCCTGCCCCGATGATCCGGACAACGACATCGATGAAGATACGGTCTGCGGTGATGTGGACAACTGTCCTGGTGTCTACAACCCCGGCCAGGAAGACAGCGACGCGGACGGCACGGGAGATGCGTGCGAAGGGACCGCGAACGACCGGGACAGTGACGGTGTTGAAGACTCTCTGGACAATTGCCCGGACGACTACAACCCGGGTCAGGAGGACAACGACGCGGACGGTAGCGGCGATGTATGTGATTTGGACCGTGATGGCGATGGCCACGACAACGGCGCGGATAACTGTCCCGACCTTGGCAATCCCGACCAGGCGGATCGAGACGACGATCAGGTCGGTGATGCCTGCGACAACTGTCCTGACGATCACAACATGGATCAGAGTGATATCGATGCCGACGGCAGCGGCGATGTGTGCGATCCGGATGCCGACGGGGATGGCACGCTGAACCTCGTCGACAATTGTCCCCTTGATTTCAACCCCGGCCAGGAAGACATGGATGCCGATGGCACAGGGGATGTCTGCGATCCTGATGAGGACGGCGATGGGGTCCTCAACGGAGAGGACAACTGCCCCGCGCTGAGCAATCCGCTCCAGGCGGATCTCGACGGCGACGGTTCCGGGGACCTGTGCGACTCAGACCGGGATGGCGACGGTGTCGACAACAGTACCGACAATTGCCCCGACGCATGGAACGCAGGCCAGGCGGATAGCGATGCGGACGGCACCGGAGATACCTGCGAGCTGGATGGCATTCCCCAGGTGGCCTCGGTGAGGTCCGTGCAGGCCTTTGGCGCGTGGCTGATCTCCACGGGATACGAGGGTAGCGAGACACACCTTGCAACACGATGGCGGCTCAGCACACAGGACGGTCCGGACTTCGAATCCTCTGTGTTCTGCGACTACACCGTGACCACGTCGCCGCTGTTGGAGCAACGGGCGCTCTATGATGTCCCGCGAGAGAGCGGGACGATCTACGCCCGCGTCTCCCATCAGGACGCGAGCGGGTGGTCTCCGGAGTCAGACTCCTACGCTTTTGAATCGGTCCCCTTGCCCGCCGACGACGGGAATCTCGGGGCCGTGGCTGGCACGGTTGAGTTTGCCGATCACTTCGACGGGCCCGACCAGAAGGATCTCAAGGCGGCCAACAACCTCGATCGCCGAGGGCTGTTCTGGGATCCCGCGCTCTCTCTGCCCACCCAGGAGACCGGGGACTACTTCATCCTGCGCAACCGGCGGGCCACCCATCCCGCGCTTGGTGGCAACGCGCGTGCGCAGACCGGGATCTCCACGAGTTCGGCAGACTCCTTTGTCAGTGTCTCGCTCCATCCGGATGGGGCGAAAGACAACAACTACGATTTCTCTTTCGGTCCCAGGGCCTCAGGAGAGGGCGCACAGCACCGTTCCTATCGCTGCAAGGTGGAGCGTCTGACCGACCAGGAGACGATGCGATTCAACAAGTTCTACGATGGTGTGAAAGGGACCTCGATGGGTTCGGTGGTCGTAGACTTCGGGCCGCTTCCCTGGCGCGTACGCTGCGAGGTGACCACCGAGGAGGTCGAGCCCGATGTCTTCGTCGTGCACCTTCGTGCATACCTGTGGGAGTCAGGTGCCTGGGTTGAGAAGACCCACTTCGTCGATGACGGAGCCTCGGGGAATGTGAGTTGGGATAGCCAACCCCGAATCCTCGACGCGGGTCACGTCGTGATTTCCAACGAGAAGCCGGGCGAGGTCGAGTTCCTCGAGTTTCAGGCCGGCAGTCTTCCCTAACCTGGACGCCTCATGAGCCCTTCCGCCGAGACAGTCTTTTCACGCTGGTGGGCCGTCAAGGCCTCTCTTACGCGCCTTGGGTTCTGAACCTTCTGCGGCGTGCGAAGGTCCGTGTCGGGACACGAGTAGAGCCTGGGTGTTCAGACTTAGCGTCGACAATCCAGCATGCACCTACGGCGCTTCGACTCGAAGCTTCATGAAGAGCCGGGCTGCAGCCCGCGACTCCCTTGAGTGCTGGAACTGTCTCCCCGCCGGGAACGGACGGAGAGGCAGACGGATGATAGGCTTCGCGCATGACGACCCGCCTTGAACTCGAGCGCTTGCGCAACGCCCACTTCGGGCCGATTGATCTGATGCTGGAGCCTGGCGAGTGCCTGGCGGTCTCAGGGCCGTCCGGGGCGGGAAAGAGCTGCTTCCTGAGGGCGATCGCGGACCTGGATCCCAGCCAGGGAGAGGTCCGATTGGATGGGCGCTCCCGCAACGAGTTTCGCCCACCGACCTGGAGGCGTCAGGTCGCTTTGCTGCCGTCGGAATGCCAGTGGTGGAACGAGCGGGTCCGCGAGCACTTCGACGATCCCGGCGCGCTGGCAGTGGATGTGCTGGCTCTCTCGCCGGAGATCCTGGAGCGGAGCGTGGCCCGCCTCTCGAGTGGAGAAGGTCAACGACTGGCTCTCCTGCGCCTCCTCGCCAACCAGCCTGCAGTTCTCCTGCTCGACGAGCCGACGGTGAATCTCGACGAAGCCAACATCGGCAAGGTCGAGGCAGTGATCGAGCACTACCGACAGGAACATGGCGCCGCGGTCGTATGGGTCAGCCACTCGCGCGCGCAGCGTGAACGCGTCGCGACACGCGAGCTGTGTTTCCCCGTGGCGGGTCGAAGAAGATGATCACGCTGGCTGCGCCGGATCTCATGCTCGCGGCCGGTCTTGTACTGGTCGTGGCGTTGCTCTCGATCCTGGGACGGCTGGGGCTTGCACGCGACTTGCTCGTCGCGGCCTTGCGGATGACGGCGCAGCTCCTGCTCCTCGGGTTGGTCCTCAAGACCCTCTTCCTCCAGACCGGCTTCTGGTGGATGGCGCTCATGGCGTTGGTGATGCTCCTGATGGCGGGCCACGAGATCCGTGCCCGTCAGAAACGGCGTTTGAGCGGTGGCTGGAGCTTTGCGAGCGGTACCGTCTCCGTCTTCCTGTCCGCGTTCTCCGTGACGGTCTTCGCGCTCCTCGTGATCGTGCAGCCCAAGCCCTGGTACGAGCCGCAGTATGCAATCCCGCTCCTGGGGATGATTCTCGGCAAGACGATGAGTGCCGTAGCGCTCGCGCTCGATCGGATGAGTGACGGCGCCTGGCAGCAGCGGAAGATCCTTGAGCAGCGACTGATGCTGGGCCAGGAGGCCTCGGAGGCGAGTCGTGATCTGCGGCGGGACGCCGTACGCACCGCGATGATCCCGATCATCAACGCCATGGCCGTATCGGGCGTCGTCAGCCTCCCCGGTTCGATGACCGGGCAGATCCTCGCGGGTGCCGAGCCCTTCGAGGCGGTCCGCTACCAGATTCTGATCATGTTCCTCGCCGCGGCGGCCAGCGGTCTGGGGGTCTTCACGGCGGTCTGGCTCGCCTCGCACCGTCTCTTCGACGGGCGTCAGCGCCTACGCCTCGATCATCTCGCGGGTCGCGATTGACGAGCGCTTGCATGGCGTGGAACGATGCAGGGTGCCGCCAGCCCTTTTGCTGGCAATGCGCGACACTGGAAGGAGCATTCCCATGTTTGAGCAGAATAGAAGAGTCTTTCTTCAGCGACTGGCTACCCTGACGGGTGGCGTGGTTCTCGTCCCCTTCGTCACGGCCTGCGGGCGCGGAGCCTCGCCAGAATCACCCGTGAGCCCGCCCACTGAGCCTGTTGCACCGGGCATTCCCGTGGTTCCTGTCACCAAGCCCGAAGGATGGGACCCCATCGCATTCAACAAGATCCGTGGCAACGCAGGCGCCATCCCCGAGAGTTATCTGCCCAGCATCAACGGTCCGGATGGGGAAATGAAGCACCTTGGCAAGCACCTGCCCTTCGTGCCGGCTGTCGATGCCGCTCTCGTTCCCCCCGGCTATCTCGCGCTGATGTGGGGTGATGCAGGGAAGGGCTACGCCCGCCATCCCAACGCGGCTCGCAGCGAGGAAAAGCCCGCCGGTCACTGGTACAACTGGATCCGCATTCGCAAGGCTGTCGCGGGTGATGCGGAAGAACTCGAGAGCGCCTACAGCGAGTGGCCCGGAATCGCCGACGGCGACAACGGTGCCTATGCCGTCTTCGGCGGGGGCGAGATCACGGATGATGGCGGTCGCAACACGATCTATCTGGCGGCGCTCCCGACCGACCTGAATCCGGGCGACACGATTCGAATCTACGCCCATTGCCTGACTCATGGAGAATACGTCGATTTCCTGACCGTGTGATGACCAGTCCACCCCGCCAGGAGTTTCTGGCGGGGTGAGCCCATGCGATCTCGAGCGCTAGCGCCGGTTCAGCTTCTTCGCCTTCCAGTACTTGGTCCCGGAGATGTCTACCTGGAGCATCAGTCCCGCGTCCGTGATCTGGTAGACCGCGACGCCCTTGATGAAGCTGGCCCCGGCGTTGGCGCCTGATTTCCCGGCGACCGCGTTCGCTTCAGCTCCCGCCTGCCAGCCCTTCTCGACGAAGTCCTTGAAGGTGGACGCATCCTGGAAGAGGAAGATGACCTGGTACTTCTGGCCGCCGAGTCCGATGTTGAGGCCGGCGGTGCCCATCTTCATATAGATACGAGCGCCCGACCCCTTGTCCACGGCGACTCCGGCTCCTCCACCACCCGAGATGAAGAGCGAGAGCTTGAGGTTATCGAAGACGGCGTAGGCCACGGCCTTGTCGTACAGGGCCTTGGCTTTCTCGCTCTTTTCGAAGAGCTCCGCGAGCGTATTCTTCGCCATTCGATCGATCTTGGCGCGGGCCTTCGCCGGGCTCTTGGCGAGCGCGGCGGGGGCAAGGAGCATCATCGTGACGAGCGTCATGACGGACAGCAGCTTCTTCATGATTCCCTCTCAGTTCATCAGTTCTTGGCGCCGCAGGATCCTCATTGTGGTGCAGAAGGACGTTGTTGATGGTGCCGCAGGAAGCTCGCAATGGTGCCGCAAGAAACTCGTAATGGTGCTGCAGGAAGCTCGCAATGGTGCCGCAGGAAGCTCGTAATGGTGCTGCAGGAAGCTCGCAATGGTGCCGCAGGAAACTCGCAATGGTGCTGCAGGAAGCTCGCAATGGTGCCGCAGGATCCTCGTCGTGGTGCGAGAGGAAGCTCGGGTAAGCATAGAGGGCTCTGGTCGCTAAAGAAACCCCAGCTCGAGTTGCGCGGCTTCCGACATCCTCTCCGGGGTCCAGGGAGGATCCCAAGTCAGGTTCAGGGTGACATCGCTGACCCCTTCCTGGGCGCGGAGGTAGCCCTCGACCTGGGCGGGGAGGGTGCCCACGACGGGGCAGGCGGGAGAGGTCAGCGTCATGTCGACATCGACCTTGCCGGATTCGTCGATCTCGAGGCGATAGATCAGGCCCAGTTCCCAGATATCCACGGGAATCTCCGGATCGTAGACCTGCTTGAGGACGTCGACGAGGCGGTCCCTGAGGGGTGCCTTCTCGCATTCTTGATTCATCATCTCACTCCGTGCTGGCGGTGTTCGCGTTGTTCCCGAACGCGGCTTCCACCGTGCGCCAGGCCAGGCTGGCGCACTTGACGCGCATCGGAAACTCCCGAACCCCTGTGAGGGCGGCGAGCTTTCCGAGCTCTTCCGGGGGGGGAGAGCCGCTCTCGTCGGTGAGGGTGTGAAGGAAGGCTCCCAGGAGTGCCTTTGCTTCCTCCTCGGTCTTTCCCCGCAACGATTCGGTCATCATGGAGGCGGAGGCCGTAAAGATTGCACAGCCGGAGCCGACGAAACTGAGATCATCGACGCGGCCATCCGAGAGCTTCAGATACACCGTGAGGCGGTCTCCGCAGAGGGGGTTGGCGCCGTCGGCCTTCGTGCATTCAGCACGGTTGCAGTCTTCCAGTGCGCGGTGATTGCGCGGATTCCTGCCGTGGTCGAGGATGAGCTCCTGGTAGAGTTCTTCGAGGTCGTTCATGGGTGGAAGATCCTCCTGGCTTCGAGCAGTCCGTCTGCCAGAGCATCCAGGTCCGCCTTGTTGTTGAACACGCAGAGGGAGGCGCGGGTCGTCGCGGCGACGCCGAAACGTTCCATCAGGGGCTGTGCGCAGTGGTGGCCCGCGCGCACGGCAACGCCTTGCTTGTCCAGTACGGTCGCGAGGTCGTGGGGATGGATGTCCGTCACGAAGGAGAGTACGGCGACCTTCTCCCGCGCCGTGCCGACCAGTCTCAGGTTGGGGATTTCGAGCAGGCGTTTCGTGCCATAGGCCAGGAGCTCGGCATCGTGCGCCTGGATCGCGTCGAAGCCGATGCCTTCGACGAAGTCGATCGCCGCGGCGAGTCCGACGGCGCCTGCGATATCCGGAGTTCCCGCCTCGAAGCGAGCCGGCGGCTCAGCGTAGGTCGTCTGTGCGAAGGTCACAGACGCGATCATGTCACCGCCGCCCTGGTAGGGTGGCATCTCCGCGAGCAGCTCCTGCTTGCCATAGAGCACGCCGATGCCCGTCGGTCCATAGAGCTTGTGCCCGGAGAAGACGTAGAAGTCGCAGTCGAGCTCCCGGACATCGACGGGCAGGTGCGGCACGGCCTGCGCGCCATCCACGACGAAGAGGGCATCCCGCTCGTGGGCCAGTCGAATCATCTCGCCGAGGGGGTTGATCGTGCCGAGCGCATTCGAGACGTGGGTCGCCGACACGATGCGTGTTCTGGGGCCGAGCAGGGCTGCATAAGAGTCCAGGTCCAGCTCTCCCTGGTCATTGATTTCCGTGACGCGCAGTGTCGCCCCGGTCTGCTCGCAGAGCATCTGCCAGGGGACGATGTTCGCGTGGTGCTCCATGTGAGTGATCAGGATCTCGTCGCCATAGCCGAGCCGCTGCCGGCCGATCGTGTTGGCGAGAAGATTGATCGCCTCGGTGGCGCCCCGGACGAAGATGATCTCGCTCGAGTTCCTTGCGCCGAGGAATCGAGCGACGGTCTTGCGTGCGCCTTCGTGGGCGCGAGTGGCTCGTGCGCTGAGTTCGTAGACTCCACGGTGGATATTCGCGTAGTCCCGGGCGTAGAGGCGCTCGAGGGCATCGAGTACCACTTGGGGCTTCTGTGCGCTCGCCGCGCTGTCGAGGTAGGCCAGTTCCCTTCCGTGATTCGGTTGCTGGAAGAACGGGAACTGCCTGCGAATCTCGTCGTTCACGCCGCCTCCCCGATCAACTCACCGCCCGGAAGGCGCCTGAGCACTTCGCCGGTGAGCCACTCTCGAAGCGGGGTGAACTCCACGCCCTCGAGGATCTCGCTGGCGAAGGCGTGCACCAGGAGTGCCCTCGCAGCGTCGGGAGTGAAGCCCCGGGTCCTGAGGTAGAAGAGTTGTTCCGCATCGAGCTCTCCCGTCGTCGAGCCATGAGAGCAGCGCACGTCATCCGCGTAGATCTCGAGGCGCGGCATCGAGGTGATGCGCGCGCGATCCGAGAGCAGAAGGTTCCGATTGCTCTGGTGGGCGCGGGTTAGCTGGGAGTCGGTCTCCACGAGAATCAGCCCATCGAAGAGCGCTCGGGCGTCATCGCCAACGATGATCTTGTAGAGTTCGTCGGTCGCGCACCCCGCAGCCGCATGGGTGACCCGGACACGCGATTCCATGCGCTGCCTGCCGAAAGCGAGATTCAGGCCGGCGAGTTCGCAGCGGGCTCCCTCGCCGCAGAGGGTCAGATCGAGCTGCCTGCGGGTCTCTCCTCCGCCGATGTTGATCTCGTGGGATCGATAGTTGCTTCTTGCCCGCGCGCTCACCTTGCTCGACGCGCGCTGAATGGAGGAGAGCTCCTCCCGTTGGAGCTTGACATGGTCGAGTGCCGCATCCTCTCCAAGCTGAAGCACGCTGTGCTGCGCTGCACCCTGTGCGTTGCCGCAGAGACCGCTGCTGCTCTCGATGAGAGTGCCCCGGCTTCCTGGGCCCACGATGATCCGGGTCTCGAGGGCGGGGCTCCCGGGGGAGACCGCCGCGGAGTTGTGGTAGGCGAGATGGATCGGGCGATCGAGCTCGACGCCCTCACCGAGACGCAACTCGATCCCCTGGTCGAGATCGAGACTCACGCCCTCGGGGAGGATGGAGCCGAGTTCTCCCTGATGCTCCGCGCTCAAGCTGCCGTTGTTGAAGGCGAGATGGGTGGCTCCCGGGAGTTCGAAGCAGCGATTGATCTGGCTCACGACGCGCTCTCCAGGTGGGGCTGGTCCGTGATCCAGGCATAGCCGCTCTCCTCGAGTTTGAGTGCCAGTTCCTTACCGCCTGAACGGACAATCCTTCCCTCGGAGAGGACATGGACCCGGTCGGGGACGATGTAGTCGAGGAGACGCTGGTAGTGGGTGATGACCAGGAATGAACGCTGCGGATCGCGAAGCGTGTTGACACCCTGCGCGACGACCTTTAGCGCGTCGATGTCGAGGCCGGAGTCGGTCTCGTCCAGGATCGCCAGCGCCGGCTCGAGCATCGCCATCTGGAAGCCTTCATTGCGCTTCTTCTCACCGCCGGAGAAGCCGACGTTGAGGGAGCGGCGCATCAGCTCGGGCCCCAGGTCGAAGAGCTTCATCTTCTCCTTGGTAAGCGCGAGGAAGTCCATCGCGTCAAGCGCGTCCTTGCCCCGGTGCTTGCGGACTGCGTTCACCGCGGATCTCAGGAACTGGGCGCAACTGACGCCGGGAATCTCGACGGGGTATTGAAAAGCCATGAAGACCCCATCGCGGGCGCGTTCGTCTGCGGGCATCTCCAGGAGGTTTTTCCCCTGATAGAGCACCTCGCCTGCGGTGACCTCGAAGGCTTCGTTACCGGCGAGGACTTGCGAGAGCGTGCTCTTCCCCGATCCATTTGGACCCATGATCGCGTGGATCTCACCGGAGGGAAGTTGCAGGTTGATCCCCTTGAGGATCTCCTTTCCATCGATGCTGGCGTACAGGTTTCGTATCTGAAGCATTGCTTGTGTTTCCTTATCCCACGCTGCCTTCGAGGCTAACGCTGAGCAGCTTCTGGGCCTCGACCGCGAACTCCATCGGCAGCTCGCGGAAGACCTCCTTGCAGAAGCCGTTAACGATCATCGAAATGGCATCCTCCGTCGAGATGCCACGTTGGTTGCAGTAGAAGAGCTGATCTTCGCCAATGCGTGTTGTGGTCGCTTCGTGTTCCACCTTCGCGCTGGGATTCCGGGACTCGATCACGGGAATGGTGTGTGCGCCGCAGCGATCGCCGAGGAGCATCGAATCGCACTGGGTGAAGTTCCGTGCGGCCTCCGCGTTCTTGCCGACACGTACGAGCCCGCGGTAGGTCTGATCGCCCCGCCCCGCCGAAATGCCCTTCGAGATGATCGTGCTGCGGGTATTGCGCCCGAGGTGGATCATCTTGGTGCCGGTGTCTGCCTGCTGGCGATTGTTGGTCAGGGCGACAGAGTAGAATTCGCCGATCGAGTCATCGCCTTTGAGGATGCAGCTGGGGTACTTCCAGGTGATCGCGGAGCCGGTTTCCACCTGGGTCCAGGAGATCTTCGCGCGGTCCCCCGCGCAGAGCCCGCGCTTGGTGACGAAATTGTAGATGCCGCCGACTCCGTCCTTGTCGCCCGGGTACCAGTTCTGCACCGTGGAATACTTGATCTTCGCATCTTCATGCGCGTAGAGCTCGACGACGGCGGCGTGCAACTGGTTCTCGTCGCGCATGGGTGCGGTGCAGCCTTCGAGGTAGCTCAGCTCGGCTCCTTCGTCCGCGACAATCAGCGTGCGCTCAAACTGGCCGGTCTGCGCGGCGTTGATGCGGAAGTAGGTGGAAAGCTCCATCGGGCAGCGTACGCCCTTTGGAACGTACACGAAGGAGCCGTCCGTAAAAACGGCCGAGTTGAGGGCCGCAAAGAAGTTGTCGGTATGGGGCACGATGCGGCCGAGATACTTGCGTACGAGTTCCGGATACGTCTCGACCGCTTCCGAGAACGAGAGGAAGATGACGCCCTCCTCGGCCAACTTCGTCTTGAAGGTCGTGGCGACGGAGACGCTGTCGAAGATCGCGTCCACGGCGACGACCCCCGCGAGCAGCTTCTGCTCGCTGATCGGGATTCCGAGCTTCGCGTAGGTCTCGAGCAGCTTCGGGTCGACGTCGTCCAGGCTCTCGGGACTCTTCTCCTGCTTGGGTGTGGAGAAGTAGCTGATGGCCTGGTAGTCGATGGATGGGTACTGCACCTTGGGCCAGTGGGGTTCCTCGAGGGTCAGCCAGTGGCGGTAGGCCTTGAGGCGCCATTCGAGCAGCCATTCGGGCTCTTCCTTCTTGGCCGAGATGAAACGGATCACCTCTTCGCTGAGCCCCGGCGGCACGGTGTCCGACTCGATGTCCGTCACGAAGCCCCACTCGTACTCCTGCTTTGCGAGGCGCTGGATCGTCTGTTCGTCGTTCTTCATTTCGTCTTCTCGCGGGCAATCTCGGAAAGTGGAATCATGCGCAAGGTGTTCACGATGCGATCGTTGATCAGTTGCCAGTGACTTCGTAGCGAGCACTTTGCCTCGTGCCGGCAGCCGCAGGGGCCCTCTGCAACGCACTCGGTCAGGGCGACGGGACCCTCGAGAACTTCGACCAGGTCGGCGACGCTGATCTCGCCGGGGTCTCGAGCGAGCGAATAGCCGCCTTTCGCGCCCTGCTGCGACACGAGAAGTCCGCCCCGCGTGAGCCGCTTGAGCAGCTTGCTAACCGTCGGGAGGGGCATGCCCAGCTGCAAGGCAAGCGCTCCCGCCGTGAAACTGGCCTCCGGCGCCTTCCGTGCGACCTGGGACATCAACACGACCCCGTAATCGGCAAGTTTGGTCAAGCGGATCATTGCATCTCCGGTGCCGTCGAAAACTTAATAGTACTAAAGCAGTACCATTAGTCAGGGCAGAGCATACGGCCAAGGCCAGGAGGTGGCAAGAGAAATAGAACGATTTTTGTACTATTTATTCAATGCGAACAAGAAAAACTGAGTCCTCGGCCGAATCTGTGGGTGCCCTCCGGCTCGGAAAGCTTTCTAACTTGCTGATACATGGCGTTTTCAAAGCCTTGCGCAGTGCGAAATCCGTAGATCTTCAGGTGGCGACTCTCCGTTGGTTGTTCAGGTCCTCGACAAGCACAGGTGGAGAACTCTCGTTGCGCAGGACACCGGGCGAACAGAGGGTTCCGCCCGCCTCGCTTGGAGCAGGCGATCTTCTTCATGGCTTCGATTCGCGATCTCATGGCGCGGGTGTGGCAGAGACCGGGGTCGTGGACAGCCCGGTCGGGTCGGGCGTCGTCTCCGAACGGGTCGAGAGTCTCCTTCCGCAGTGACTGCGAGGTGAGGGGGCTTCGGCTCGGGACCCCGCGCACTCCCGCTTGCCCTTCCCCGTGCTGGATCCTGAGCCGAAGCCCCCTCACGTCGCCAGTCACACCTGGTCGACAGTAC
>JANTFM010000074.1 GCA_024763475.1 Acidobacteriota bacterium
AGAGGGAGACGGCAGCTTGCCGGGCTCGCACGGTGGTGATAGAAAGGGCGTGGTTCCCGTTAGGGGTGCTCGGGGCAAGGGCTCCGGGCTGAGAGAAGACCCTTAGAACCTGAACTGGCTCATACCAGCGTAGGGAAACGGACAGTCTGGAACTCGCGAGTCAAGAGTTCTCCACGACCCATGCCGTTTCCCGGGGAGACCCGCAGGGACTTGGAACCACCCTGTCGGATCCCGGGAGACTATCGACTGATGAAGATTCAACGATTGATGGTGTGTCTCGTCTTGTGCTCGCTCCCGCTCGTCGTGTTTGCCGGCGACGGGAAGACGGCGAAGGAGGATGAGAAGGGGAAAGAGACGCCTGCGGAGAGCGGCCTCGTTCAGAAAGTGCTCGTTACGGCGTCTCGCGCCGACGAGGACTCGCCGGCGACCTTCACCAACGTCTCGAAGGAGAAGATCGAGGAGGAGTACTACGCCCAGGACATCCCAGCTCTCCTGCGCACGACACCTTCGGTGTACTCCTACTCGGATTCGGGCAATGACGTGGGCTACTCCTACCTGCGTCTTCGCGGTTTCGACCAGGCGCGGATGGCGGTCACGATCAACGGCGTTCCTCTCAACGACGCAGAGAGTCACGAGGTCTACTGGATCGATCTGCCGAACTTCCCGGACTCGCTCGAGGACATGCAGATCCAGCGCGGGGCGGGCACCAGCGTCTACGGCGGCAATGCGGTCGGTGGCACGGTCAACCTCGAAACGGCTCGCTTGGCGCCGGGGAAGGGTACTTCCTTCAACTTGGGTTATGGGTCCTACGCTACGGCCAAGGCGTCCGTGTCCTGGGGGTCGGAACTCGTCGCAGAGCACTGGGTCTTTGGGCTCCAGCTCTCGCATATCGAGACCGATGGCTACCGGGATCAGTCCTGGTCGGACCTGAGTTCGGCTTTCTTCACCGCCCAGCGTGTTGGGGAGGACAGCCTGCTGCGTATCAACGTCTACGGCGGCCGGGAGGAGAGCCACCTGGCTTACGAGGGAATCACCAGGGAGCAACTGGAGGAGGATCGCCGCCAGAACCCGTTGGACTGGGGGGGGGAGATCGACCATTTCACCCAGCCGCACCTCGAGATCATTCACGAGTACCAGCTCAGCGATCGGCTCGAGATCGCAAACACTGTCTACTACTTCGAGGGCGATGGGTACTTCAACCAGTTCCGCGAGCGGAAGAGTTTCCACGACCTGCGCCTGCCGGACTGGGATTGGGATGGCGACGGCGAGGAGGACTCGAAGGGTCCGATCTTCCGCCGACGGCAGGTCAACGAGTGGGACCTCGGCTGGTCGCCGCGTCTCAGCTACCGGCACGATCGCGGGACGCTCACGGCGGGCGCGATGATCCGCAGGCACGAGGGTAAGCACTACGGCCGTGTCACCGGTGCCCTGCCCCCGGGGACTCCCGAGCCCTTCAACTACTACGATTTCGAGGTGCCGAAGACGACGATGGTCGTCTACCTGGAAGAGCGGCAGGAACTCTCCAATCGCTTCAATCTCGTGGCGGGTCTTCAATACGTCGACAACTCCTGGAAGCTGAGGAACGACCGGGTCACCGGCCTGAATTACGATGTGGACTACTCCTGGTTCGCGCCGCGGATCGGCCTGAACGCCCGCTTCTCCGAGCGTCTGAGTGCGTTCGTCTCGATCGCACACTCGCGGCGGGAGCCGCGCGCGAGGGATCTCTACGATCCCTCGGACGTATGGATCCGTCCCGCCTTCGAGAGCATCGCGCCGGACGGCTCGCTCTCCGGCCCCCTGGTTGACGAGGAGAAGCTGGACGACTACGAGCTTGGCCTCTCCTACAACGCGCCCCGGCTGGCCATGAAGGCCACACTCTACGACATGGAATTCAAGGATGAACTGGTCTACCTCGGCGGGCGCAACGACCTGGGTGAGGGGATCACGGGCAACGCGGACCGTTCGGTGCACCGGGGCGTGGAGCTCGAAGTGACGGCGCGCCTGGCACCGGAGTTCGAGATGAGTGGGCACGCGATGCTCTCGGATGACCGGCTCACGGATTTCGTGCTGCCGGTCTACAACTGGGAAACGGGAGAGGATGAGGAAGTCGACTTGTCCGGCAACCGGATCGCGTTTTTCCCCAACCTGCTGGCGCGTCTCACCGTCGGCTGGACCCCTGCTTGGGGCCGCGTAGACCTCGGGGCCTCCTACTCCGGGCGGATCTACCTCGACAACGAGGAGCGGCAGGAGATGTCGATCGATCCCTTCACGGTCTTCCAGCTGAGCACGCGGATCGACCTCGGCCCCGCCGGCGACAGCCGCTACGCGCTGCGACTTCAGCTGAACAACCTCCTGGATCATGAATACGAGGCCTTTGGCTACTCCGATTGGGGGACGCCCGTCTTCATTCCCGCGGCGGGTCGCCACCTCTTCGCAATGCTCTCCTTCAAGCCGAGGCCGTGACGGGAGGGCTCCACGGAGTCGACCTCGCGCTGGTCGTGCTCTACCTCGGGATGCTGCTCTTCCTCGCCTGGAGACGCGGGCGGCGGGAGGATGACGCGACCCGCGAGTACCTGCTCGCAGGCCGGACCCTGACCCTGCCGGCCTTCGTGGCGACCCTGGTCAGCACCTGGTACGGCGGCGTGCTCGGCGTTGGCGAGTACTCCTACCAGCACGGGTTGTCCAACTGGATCGCCCTCGGCGGTCCCTACTATCTCGCCGGAGTGATCTTCGCTTTCCTGCTCGCCAAACGCGCCCGGGAATCGCTCCTGGTCACCGTGCCCGAGCGCCTCCTGAGGGACCATGGCCCGGCGGTCGGCACCCTCGGTGCGGCGCTGGTCTTCCTCAACATGCTGCCCGCGGCCTACCTGCTGATGCTCGGGGTCCTCGCGCGGCGCGCGATCGGCGTGAGCCTCGAGGCGGGCGTTGTGCTTGCCGCGAGCTTTTGTTTCGCCTGCGTCGTAGGCGGCGGCTTCCGCTCCGTGGTGCGCAACAACGCGCTGCAGTTCGTGCTGATGTACGGCGCCTTCTTCGTCATCCTGCCGATCGCGCTCTACAAGGCCGGCGGCTTCGGCGCCTTCGCGACGCTGCCGCGCGAACAGCTGAGCTGGGATGGCGGCCTCGGCTGGCAGGCGATCGCCGTCTGGTACGTCATCGCGCTGCAGACCCTGGTCGAGCCTTCCTTCTACCAACGCTGCTACGCCGCCAAGAGCCCCCGGGTCGCCCGCCGGGGCATCCTCTGGTCGGTCGCCTTCTGGGTGCTCTTCGATGCCCTGACGACGGCCACCGGCATGATCACCCGTGTCCTCGTCCCCGAGCTCCCGCACGCGATCGAGGCCTACCCGGCCCTCGCGGACGCGATCCTGCCGCCCTTCCTGCGCGGCCTGTTCTACGTTGGCCTGATCGCGACCGTGATGTCCACGGTCGAGTCCTACCTCTTCGTTGCGGCGACCACCCTCGGTTTCGACATTCCCCGCGCCTGGCGCCTCTGGCGCAGCCAAAAGGAGCCGGAGGCCAACACTCACGCGCTCGCCCGCCGCAGTACCCGCTGGGGCCTCGTCCTGGCGACCCTCGCCTCCCTGGCCCTCGCCCTGAGCACCGATTCGGTTGTCGGTCTCTGGAAAGCGATCGGCTCGTTGATCACCCCGGCGCTGCTGCTGCCCCTGCTTGGCGGCTTCCTCCCCGCCCTCCGTGCCTCGAGCCGCCTCACCCTCGCCTCGATGCTCCTCTCGAGCGCCGTGGCCCTCGCCTGGATGACCCCCGGCTGGCTCGGCGGCACAAACCCCCTCGGCATCGAGCCCATCTTCCCGGCCCTCGCCGTCTCGCTCCTCTTCCATGGACCGGCGCTGCTGAGAGCGCTCCGCTCGAACCGGGCCTCGTAGTCGGATGCCTGTAGTCTGGTGCCTACACTTCGGTGCCAGTCACCGAACTCTGCACTTCGGTGCCAGTTACCGAACTCTGTCGGAGCAGCCCTTCTTGCACTTCGGTGCCAGTTACCGAACTCTGCCGGAGCAGCCCTTCTTGCGGCTAGGCACTTGCACCGAACTCGCCGACCGATCCCGCCTGCGTGCACTTCGGTGTCAGTCACCGAACTCGGTCGTGCACTTCGGTGCCAGTCACCGGACTCTATCGGAGCAGCCCTTCTTGCGGCCAGGCACTTGCACCGAACTCGCCGACCGATCCCGCCTGCGGGATTCCATAGTGACCGAATCGGCTACGGCGACTGCTGCGTGCCTTAGCATCGATATCAGGACTGACGATGGAGCCCATACCAACCGACGAGGAAGAAGCCGAACGATGCCGAGACGACCAAGAGTCGCGTTGCCAGGATGCCCTTATCACCTGACGCATCGGGGCAACAAGCGGGAGCTTGTGTTCCTGGATTCCGAGGATCGCTATGAATATCTTCGCTGGGTTGCCAGATACGCGACTCGGTTCGGCCTCGAGATATGGGCTTACTGCCTCATGAGCAATCATGTGCACTTGATTGTTGTTCCCCGAGAACCCGACTCGCTCTCGAAGGCGATCGGTTGTGCCCACGGCCGATATGCCCGGGAGTTCAACAAACGCCATGAGTGGACGGGGCACGCTTGGGCCGCTCGTTTCTTCTCCACTCCGCTCGATGAGACCCACCTGTGGACAGCCGTCAGGTACGTCGAACTGAACCCCGTACGCGCTGGAATCGTAGCGCAAGGGCAGAGCTATCCGTGGTCCAGTGCTGCCGCGCATGTATCCGGAAGTCCCGACCCGCTTCTGGCACCGAGTAGGCCATTTCCCGGCCAGATCGAGGACTGGGCGGCTTGGCTGGCGAATGGGATCAGCTCGAAGGATTGCGAGTTGATCCGCAAGAACACCGAGGGCGGATGGGCCACAGGCTCCGATGAGTTTGTCGATCGCCTTGAGAGGCTCATCGGCCGACCTATGCGCCCCCGGAGATCCGGCCCCGATCCGGCTAGGTCGAGCCGCGGCTGATAGACGGCGGGCTGCCTTGCTCCAGCGGTTTGCTCAGACTCAGACTCTCGTTCGAAGCTGCTCTCAAGACTGAACCTGGCAACCGTGAGTGCAGTAACTGGCACCGAGTTCAAGAATTGGCACTGAGCTCAAACGATTGGCGCCGAGCCCAACTAACTGGTACCGAACTCAGACAACCAACTCAACGCCTGAGGGTTACCAGTAGCTCATCGAATTGCTCGCGGGTGATTTCTCCAGCGGCGTATCGCCGCCGCACGATCTCTTCCGGAGCTTCTGCGCGTTGATCACTGTTTCGAAATCCGAAGAAGGGGCTGCCCCTTCCGGTCTTGCCCGATAACAGGCGGGTGAAGGACAACAGGAAGATGGTCATGCAGACGAGTCCGAAGAGAGGAAAGATCCAGAGCATCCCCAGAGAGCCATGGGAGAAAGGAGCGCACATCGTTACTCTCCTCGCGGCACTGCTGCGGACACAGAGAGCTTGATCTTGCCGTTCCGGGCGAGGCCGACTAACAGGAATGCAAGTGAGTCGCTTCCGATTCCGAGTTCCTCGGCGAGTTGCTCGAGTTCCGCGGCCTCCTCCGATTCCGCGACCTTGGCCAACAGTTCTTCCTGTAGTTGGCTCGACCAGTCGTCGAAGAGAGCGCGTAACTCGGGCGTGGCCCAGGTCGCGACTTCTGCGGTGCGAGCGACCGATTCGCTCATCATGCGGCACATCTGCATCGGGTTCATGCTGCCTTCCTGCATCTGACCCATCATCTTCTTCATCATTCCCATCGGGTTGAACCCGGCGCCCTGGTCTTGATCCGTCATCGTTTGCCTCCGCTCTTCTTCTTGGTGCGGGAATGGGTATTCCGTGTTGCGCCATCGAGCACGGCCCGGACGGCCTCGCTCGCCACTTCGTAATACACGAACGGACCACGCCGTCTTGCCACGACGAGGTCCGACTCTCGCAAGACCTTCAGGTGGTGGGAGACGAGGCTCTGCTGCAGCCCGGTGCGGCGCACCAAGGCCCCCACATGGCGCGGTTCTTCGAGTAGCTCAGCTAGGATCCGCAATCGCGAACGGTCTCCGAGGGCTTTGAAGATGCGGGCTAGTTGTTCGATATCAATCATCATCAATATTTATACGCGTTGATATTCTCTTTGTCAAACACACTCGGAACTCAGGTGTCGGAACTCACGGTGCCAGTTACCGAACTCGGTCGCACAGCCTCTCTCTGAGTTGAGTGACTGGCACCGAACTCTGGGCACTTGTCTTGCGAGTCCGGTAGCTGGCACCGAACTCACAAGTGGACCGGCGGTTGATTCCGGAGAGAAGATGTCGGAGATCCAAGGGCTCCAGGCCCTTGGGGAGACGGGGGCGGCGTTGACAGGATCGTCGTCGGACTCATCGGCATCGCTGCAACACGTGTACTCGCAGGTGTCGGAGGTGGTTGATGGTGCGAAGCGTTCCTGTTGGAATTCACTCAGTGTAGTGCGCGGATTATGGTTCACCTTGTCGCCCGGAAAGGCTATCGCAGAGGCTCATCGTGGGGCAGGATGACCGATCTGTCTTCACCAAGCTCCGCGAAGAGCGGTGCCGGGCGTGAATCGTTGAATTCCTCTGTCGTGACGAGGGCCTTGGTCTCCTCGAGTTGGCGGAAGCTGCGTTCATGGAACTGTGCGCTCCCCTCGGTCCTGGCGACAGAGTCCTGCCGGACGGCGACCCCAACCGTGAGGCCGCTGATCGGGCGGGGGCTCTCGCCGAGATCGGAGACGATCAACGGGGCCGGTTGTCCGAAGCCGCGGGAGGGTGCCTCGACGTTTGCCTCGAACAGCTGGGTCAGGACGTCATGGAGCTCGGCCTGCAACCGGGCGGTGCGAGCCTGGTTATCCAGGCCCTGCTCGGCCTCGCGCTCGGACGGCAGAGCCTCCGCGAAGCGGCGCGGCAGGAAGGGCACGAGGAGACGCATCTCCCTCCGTTCGAGGTGGTCCAAATCGATCAAGAGTTCTGGGACCGTCAGCCGTTGCGTGGTTGTCCATAACGGGAAAGCGTCGGGAACGATTTCGGTGAGTTCCGGTTGCTCGAGAGCGGGGAATGCGGACCGAAGCGGTGCGGGTGCAGCCGTGGACGCGGCGCCTTCGCTCCTGGCCGCCGGAGGCGAGGGGAGGTCTGGCAGGTCGTCATTGGTGAAGAGCTGGGGCGGCTCGGTGCCGTCCGCCTCGGTCGAAGCCGCGAACGCTGTCGAAACAAGGCAAGCCAGGATCAGGGCGCAGGTCACTTTCGCCGCTCTCCGGCTCAGGAGCACCCCTCGACGCTTGCTGTTTTCCCTTGCGCAGATCTTCATGGCGTTCCTCTCTCGCTCTCGAGTGAGAGCTGGCGGCGCATTCCACCACCTACTGCGTACCGCGAGTCTGTCGGGTATTCAACCGAAAAGACGCATCTGCTGCCGATCACGGGTGTCAACACTGCCGGATCAGAAGCCGCTCCCAAGCGTTGATCCATTCAGGAGTGTTCGGGATGCGCTTAAGAGCCCGCGCAAGAATGGCGACCATTCTCGCATCCCATCTCCGGGCGATCCTCGGCCCGGGCTCGTTCCCGCAATCCTCGACGTTGCTCTGCCACGCCTCCGGCTTTGCCCCGTCGCCCAAGCTAAATCTGACCCGAGTCTGGGAGCGAAAACTGGGACCTCAGTCTTGCGCGAACCCTTAGCAGCACGCGGCGGGTTCTGCGCGCGCGGCCCTTCATCTCTTGTGCGTGCTGCCCTTCAGCTCCTGTGCGTGCTGCCCTTCATCTCTTGCGCGCGCGGCCTTTCAGCTCTTATGCGTGCTGCCCTTCAGCTCCTGTTCGCGTTGCCCTCCAGTTCCTGCGCGCGCTGCGCAAACGCATCCTTGCCACAGAGCAGGCACGCCGAGGCGGGAGCAACTCCGCGCACGAGGGCCGAGACGTCGCGTGCGATGTCTCGAATGGCCCACTGGGCGTGGATGTCCTCGCGCAGGCGGGAAAAGTGGTAGATCTCGCGGAGATTCATCGTGACGGTGACCACGCGCCGGTGGGCGTTGGTCAAGATATAGGCGGCGGCGCGCAGCGGGATTCCGCGCTCGCGCAGTGATCTCTCGAGCGCGGTGTGGGCTTCCTGTGTGCGCTCCATCAGCGAGGCGAACGCACCCGCCTCGCCGATCTCCTCGATGGCGGGAGGCGTCGTGAAGCCTAGGGCCGGGTCGTAGGGGCCCCACAGCTGGGTCGACATGCGGTGGCGCTTGAGCTGCGCGAGAGCGCTCGCATCGATCAGGATCTCGAAGGAGAAGCTCGCCTCCTCGAAAGCCCGGGGCGGACTGTCGTAGGCGGAGAAGTGGGTGAACAGCGTGCGGATGAAGGTCAGGCGCTCGCTCGGGGTCATACCTCGTGCGGCCTCGCGGCAAGCACCCGGCGCGCCCTTGCCCGCCGTAAAGAGGAGGGCGGCGATCACGGCGCCGTCCGGATCCTCCGTGTGTCCATGCAGGCTCACGTCCCCCGAGCGGGCTGCCGTCGCCCCGGCGGAGGGGGGCGCAGCAAGCTCGCCGGCAGGGGGGTGCACAGCGACCTTGCTGGCGGCCTCGCGCAAGTCATCGCTCCCCTTGGCGAAGTAGTCGCCCTCGAGGGTCGTGCCATAGGCCTCCTTGAAGGCCTTCTCGTCCGCGAGGATGACGAGCGAGGGGGCAATCTGACGGGCCTCTTCAAAGAGTCGTTGGCCCAGTCGCCGTTCCTCTTCGAGTGGCGCCTGGCGCAGGCGGCGCACGATCAGCTCCAGGTTGCGGGCGTTGGCGGTGAAGCCGAGCTGCCCTTCGGTTGCCAGAGAGACGACGTAGCGCGCGTCCTCCTTGGCCCAGCCCTCGACCACCGTGCGTCCGCGCTTGGTCTCCATCATCTCCGGGTGCAGCTGCTCCAGCCTCTTGTGGAGGGGATCAAGCAGCGCCTCGTATTGGAGCTTCTGGTCTGCGACCGTGCGCTCGAGAAGGGCTCGATCCGCGGCATCGAACTCCGCGGGAATGACAAAGTCTCCGTCGAGGGTGATGTAGCGCTGGGACTTTTCGGTATAGGAGCAGAGGCGGTGCCACTCCAAGGCCTCGATCGCGAGTCGCGAGCAGCCGAGGATATCGAAGTTGAAGACAGCATGTTCTGCCACCGAGTGGTGACCTAAGCCAAAAACAATGGTGCGATTGGACTTACGGGCTTTGCCGACCTCGGCCCTGGCCTTCCGGCGAAGCTCTGGTACCGGGTCTTTGAAACGGCTGATGCGAGCGTATGCTGCGGAAAGGGTTTCTGGCGAAAACTCTCCCTCGGCGCCCCTCAGGACCTCCACGTCGCCGTTGTGTCCGGCGAGGATGACTTTGAGACGGGAGGACGGGGACTTCGGATTGCCGGTGCCATTCATGCGGGCTATTTGACCACGATGCCGGTCCCGGCTCAATCCAAGAAGCAGGGGAGAGGCCAGTCATGTCCGGAGGAAAGCGCATCCCGAGGAGCGTCGGTGGGGCGCAACAATGTGTGCATCCATCCCAAAACACCGTACATGGTACCGGGGACTTACTGTGTGCCGACCACCAGATGGGGTTGGCATGGAAGGCTGAGAGGCATGTATCGACAGCGTTTCATGGCCGCGGGCCTAGGGCTTGCGTTGTGTCTTGTGGTGGGCTGCTCGGCTCACCGCACTCCCGAAGCTACGTCCGCGGTGGAGCAGGTCATCGAGCGCGGGGTGCTTCCAGCCCCGTCCCCGGTGGATCAGGTGAGTGCACCGCGGGCGCTTCCGGGCACGCCCTCGGTGAAACGGGTCGCTGCACGCCGGGCGATTCCAAACACGCGCTCGGTGGAGCAGACCGTCGAACAGGGAACGCTTCCAGGCGAGCAGTCGGTGAAGCAGGTCGTCGAGCGCGAGGCGCTTCCAGACGAGCAGCCGGTCAACCCTTTCGCCGCGGCGGCGTGGCGTCGGCTCAGTCTCGTTGATGAATCTGGAGAGATTCCGGCCAACGCCCTCACCCGGGCTTTCTCCCAACGCCAGGCCAACCTCGCGAGGCAGTCCAGGGACCCCCTCGTGGATGGCGCCGGCCTCGACCCGGCGGAATGGGTCTTTCGTGGCCCCGCCAACATCGGTGGGCGTACCCGCTCGATCGTGATTCACCCGACCCAGCCGGAGACGCTGTGGGCGGGTTCGGTCAGCGGCGGCGTATGGAAGAGCCTCGACGCGGGGATCAGCTGGCAGCCCCTGGACGATTTCATGCTCAATCTCGCCGTGGGCTGCCTGGTGATGGATCCCGCAGACCCCGATCGGCTCTACGCCGGGACCGGCGAGGGCTACTTCAATGCCGATGCGATCCGCGGCAAGGGTGTCTTCAAGACGACGGATGGGGGAGCAAACTGGGTGCAGCTTCCGTCCACCGCGGGTTGGGACAACGTGGCCCGCCTCGCGATCTCGCCGACGGACAGCAACGTGATCCTGGCCAGCATTCGCTATGGCGGCCTGCGGCGCAGCGAGGATGGCGGCGAGACATGGACGACGGTGCGTGATGCCCAGGGCTCGTTCTTCGTAGCTTTCCACCCGACGGATGGCAACAAGGCCATCGCGCAGATTCTCGACTACGATGACGAAGCCTCCTCCTGGTATCATCAGGCCGTGTTCTCCACCGATGGGGGAGTGACCTGGCAGGTCTCGAGCGGTGGGCTCGAGAAGGTCCTCGGTTTCGGCTCGCGCATCGAACTCTCGTACGCGCCCTCCAATCCCGAGATCGTCTACGCGAACTGCGGTGGCGAGGGCGGCAAGGTCTGGGCCTCGAATGATGGTGGCCAGACCTACGTCAAGCGCACCGAAGACGAGTACACGACGGGTGCGGGGTGGTACTACGACTCGATCTGGGTCTCGCCAACGGATCCCCAGACCCTGGTCGTGGGGTCCTATCACCTGCACCGCAGCACGGACGGCGGCGCCACCTTCGAGCAGATCAGCAACGGCTATATCCTCACGGATCAGCCCCATCCCGACAATCACTGCCTCGTTTCTCATCCGGACTTCGATGGCGTGAACAACAAGCAGGTCTACAACTGCAGCGATGGGGGTGTCTTCCGCACGGATGACATATACGCCGCGAGCACCGACGGGGGCTGGGTCTCGCTCTCCGCCGGCTACGACACCAGCCAGTTCTATGGTGCGGCCGGCCATGGTGGGACCGGGCTGATCGTCGGAGGCACCCAGGACAACGGGTCGCTCAAGGTGGAGACCGGCAACCAGACGGCGGTGCTCAGCTTCGGGGGAGACGGTGGTTTCGCTGCGATCGACTCCGATGACGACCACTACACCTACGGCGAGTACGTCTACCTGCAGGTCCATCGATCGACGGATCGGGGAGACAGCGCGAGCTACATTCACGACCAACTCCCCGATGCGCGATCCGGCAGCACGGCCAACTTCATCGCGCCCTTCACCCTCGATCCAAATGCCCCGGAGCACATGCTCGCGGGCGGTGTCTCACTCTGGCGAAGCAGCGACCTGCACGAGGGTGGTCAGCCCCAGTGGACCCAGATCCGTCCTGCCGGCTCGAACAAGATCAGCGCCATTGCGGTGGCGCAGGGCGATGGCAATCTCGTCTGGGTTGCGCAGAACGACGGGAAGATCGCCCGCTGTGAGAACGCGCTCGGCCAGTCGCCGGTGTGGCAGGCGATCGATGACAACGATCTCGTCAATCCGCTGCCCAACCGCTACCCGACGCGAATACTCATCGATCCCGACGATCATCAGAGGGTCCTCATCGCGTTTGGCGGCTTCAGCGGAGATAACCTGCAGCGCACCCTCGATGGCGGCACGACCTGGGAGGACCTGACGGGTACGGGCGAGACGGCGCTGCCTGATGCCCCGATCCGCGGCCTCGCGAGGCATCCTTGCCGGCCCGACTGGCTCTACGCGGGAACGCAGTTGGGGATCTTCACCTCCGAGGATGGTGGCGCCACCTGGTCGGCGGGCAACGAAGGGCCCGCGAACGTATCGATCGATGAGCTGAACTTCATGCACCACTCGACCACATTGCTCGCAGCGACTCACGGGCGGGGCCTGTGGACAGTCGAGACCGGCGGTCTTGATGACGATGGCGACCACATGGGGGAGATCTGCGATTGCGCGCCCAACGATGGGAGCGCGTTCGCAAGCCCCGATGAGGTCTCTTCGCTCCGCTTCGAGAGCGAGACGACGCTGAGCTGGCGCAGCGAGAAGGATGCCGCGGGGCAGGGGACCGTCTACGACATCATCAGCGGGAACGTGGCGGACTTGCCTGTGAGTTCCGGCGCGCCCGGCGTGTGCGAGGCAGACAGCCTCGATGCGCTCACCCTCGAAGTGAGCGCGGTGCCTGCAGTCGGCACAGCGGCCTGGTACCTGGTTCGCGCCGCGAACACCTGTGGAGACGGAAGCTGGGGGTCGGACAGCGACGCCCAGGAACGCAGCAGCGCGGCCTGCGGGCCGTGATTCAAGACACAAGACACTGGGGAAGGAGTACGAGGTCATGTCGATGAAGATGCGGTTTCTGGGGACGCTGACCATTTTATTGTGCGTGTTGCTCTCTGCCGGGTTCAGCGCGGCGGGGACGGACGCTACGGGTAAGCTACGCGGGGAGCTGCCGCGCGTTTTGCAGGAGGCCGCGCCGGACGAACTCGTACCCGTCTACTTCGTGCTCGCGGACCAACTCGAGGGCGCTGCGCTTCGGGCGCGGGCGGAAGGCGTGATGGACCGCAGTCAGCGCCGGCCGATTCTCGTGCAGGCGCTCAAGGAGCACGCGGCTGCCGGGCAGGCCCGGATGCGCGAGATCCTCGTCAAGCTCGAAGCGCACAAGAGCGCTCGCAGGCTGCGCTTCCTCTGGATCGGCAACATTGTGGCGGCGGATTTGACGCCGGCGGAGGTGCTGCGTCTCGCCGAACTTCCCGAGGTCGGGCACGTCAGCTACTCGCCGAAGGTCGACATCTCCCTCGGTCCGCCGATGACGCCTGCGCCGCTTCCCGAGCCTTTCGCTCCCTACCTTGCGCCGGCCGATGTCGGCGTGGATGAGGTCGAGTGCGGTGTCGAGCTGATGCGCGCTCCCGAGGTCTGGAACGACCTGGGCGTGACCGGAGAGGGTGCCACGATCGCAGTGGTCGACTCCGGCGTCTGTTGGTATCACCCGGACATCGAGAACCAGATCTGGGTCAACCCGGGTGAGGACCTCGATGGCGACGGTGTCGTGATGGATGCGGACGACGAGAACGGCATCGACGATGACGGCAACGGCTACATCGACGACCTGATCGGCTACGA
This sequence comes from Acidobacteriota bacterium, assembly GCA_024763475.1. Classification (GTDB taxonomy): domain Bacteria; phylum Acidobacteriota; class Polarisedimenticolia; order J045; family J045; genus JANTFM01. The sequence goes on from JANTFM010000074.1 coordinate 13,259, forward strand.
CATCGACAACGATGACAACGACCCGAATGATGACAATTCCCACGGATCCCACTGTGCTGGTAGCGTGGCGGGAGACGGCACGAGCGGCACCCAGGCTGGCATGGCGCCAGACGCCCGGATCATGCCGGTTCGCGTGGGCCTCCAGTTCTCCGACGAGCCGGACGTGTGGGAAGGCATGCAGTACGCGGCCGAGAACGGTGCGG
>JANTFM010000075.1 GCA_024763475.1 Acidobacteriota bacterium
CGTCCGAAGAGGGATTGTCCTGGCCCCGCGATGTGCTCGTGGAGATCGCGTGGTATATGTCGCTTGCGCCACCATCTCCCACGGCCCAGAGGAGTCCATCCCAGTGCAGGGTGGCCGCCAGGTCGGAGGCGCGATAGCCCACGCTGTTGTCCACCATGTTGTTTTGGGTGCCATCACTGTCCAGGTCAGGGGCGCGGTAGACCTTGTAGTCGATGAGGTAGGGGTCGTATCCCGCGGACACGTTGCGTTGGTTGACATGGAACCACAGCTCCGCCGGGTGATCGTCGCTCGCGTAACTGGCGACCCGAATCTCTTGATCGGTGGGCCAGGTCGGTCCCTGGTAGGCGCGTGCGCAGGCTCGAGGGCTGTAGGGGGACATGATGTTGTTCGTGTCCCTCGCGCGCAGCCAGTAGTAGTAGAGCTCGCCATAGACAACCGCGGAGTCGGAGTTCGTGTCGTTGTCGATGAAGGTGTAGCTCGGGATACCTGAGGCCACGATCGGCGCGTTGTTCACCGGGGCCTGGCAGCGATAGTCGGAATCCGTTGAGCGGTAGACGTGATAGTGCTTGAGATCGTCTCCATAGCCGGTCGTATTGCTCGGATCGTCGGGTGATGCATCGAAGATGACTTCGATGTTGGTACCGTTGTCGCCGGGCATGTCCCGTGCTTCGAAGCTTGGTGGATAGGCCGGGCCGGTGCTGGCAGGGTAGGGGCCCGCCGTGGGGTCGAGACGGCTGAGTTGTGGCGTGCAATCCATCGCGCGCACGCGGTACCAGTACTGGCGCGGGGGCCAGGTCCGCATCTCGATGAAGTCATCTTCCCAGGTTGCGGTGGCCGCGATGACCTCGTCCAGGGGGGTCGGTCCGAAGATGGAATTGACGTCGGTGCGCCAGATCAGGTACTTCTCGATGTCGTCCTCGAAGTTGCCGTCGTCTGCCGAAAGCGTCCAGTTGATGCGAATCTTGCCGTCGGCGAGTGCATGGGTGCAGGCGTTGACCACGGACGGTGATGTCGTCCTTTCCGGTTCGTCTCCGCAGGCGCCGCCGGGAAGGTCGATGTTTCTCGGCTTGATCTCCGTGTTGGACATCACCGAGCGGTAGCGGTAGGGCGTATCGACCGCAGAACGAGCCGGGTCGACGTAGTTCATGTCGGGATAGGAGGTCTCGGTCGTAATGTGGACCTGCACATTGGTTATCAGATCCGCTGGGCGGCGTTCCAGGGTGCCGTTTCCGTTGCGGTCCTCTCCGGCATCCAGCGTCGAATCGTTGTCGGCGTCTTCGTCGGTGACGGCGGTGAGGGCTGCGATTTCTCCCGCTTCGAGCAGGCCGTTGCCGGCGGTTCCCCCGCCGCTGCCATCGTCGCCCCAGAGGTCGAGCGCCGGATCCGCATCGAACTCACCCCAGTAGAGGAAGATCGGCACCGCGAGGGAGCCGTTGGGATACGCGACCGGACCTCGCACGAGCCCGATCGGACCCGAGGGGTTCGTGTTGTGTGTCCCGTTGTAGCCGTAGACCTCCCGCTTGAGCAGGTACAGACCGCTATTTTCGATCACGGACTCGTCCATGTCATCGGCCCAGTCACTCGAATCGACCGTTCCGTCTCCGCTGGAGTCGAGGGTATAGCGAATGGTTTCTGCGCCGGTATGGAAGGTGATGGGAGAGTAGCCGGTCGGCGTGCTCGCTCCCGAGACGTCATCGTGGATTGCGTCGATCTCGGGATCGATGTCTGCGTTGAAGACGATCTCGTAGGGGGCCGCGTAAGCAATCTGGGGTTGGCCGACGAAGTCGTCATCCGTGTTCTCCGTTCCGTCCGGACCCGGGTCGGCGATTGTGCGCACGTCGACCTGGTAGCCCGCCATCAGGAGATCTCGTTCCAGTGCTTCGACCACATAGCGCCCCTCGCGTCCCGCTTCGAGCACCGCGTCGTCCCGGTTGTAGACCTTCTGATCGATGGACAGCATCGAGAGGGCCGCAACGAAAAGGAGGGAAGTGATCGCCAGTGCGACCGACACCTCGGCGAGCGAGAAGCCCCGTTCATCTCGTGGGTAGCGTCTTTGAAGAGTCATGGCTGTTCTCTCGGGCGCAGGATCCTGGCCTAGAAGGCCGGGATGTAGAACGCCTTCTCCGTGGTGAGTGTGACTTCGTGAGCCTGCTGGCGGCTGTCTTTCCATTTGACCCGCACGAGCACGTATTTGATGTAGTTGGTCGCCGGATTGGTCGCGGATGGAGTGACCTCCTCGACGCTGACACTATCCCGGGCACTCGCGCTCAGGCCGCTGAGTACGACGTTGTCGATCGCGTTCGTGTAGTTCGCGGAGTCGATGATGTAGACCTCGCGACGGAACTTGTCGTATTGCCCATGATTGACCCAGTAGTCGTGGGTACCCTGGGCGGTCTGCGGGTAGTCGGCACGCGTGAAGCTCGTCGTGCCGTTCTTGATGTTGGGCATGTTGGCGCAGGCACGGAAGCTAAAGGTCGTGCCGTTGCGCAGGTCGACGGCCCCGTAGTCCTCATCCGGAAAATTCGTCCTCGTAACCTCGTCGATGTCGGTGCAAGGCGAGGAGGTGTCATTCCACGCATCCCGGTTACCGTCCTGATAGCGCGCGTTCTTGATCTCTTCCAGGCGGTGCGCGGCGAGGAATCGTGCCGTTGCGTGGGCCTTGGCAAACTCGGACGTGCGAATCGTTGAGATCAGCAGCGTATTCAGGCCGAGGAGAGCGATGCCGAAGACCGCGATAGCCGCCAGCGACTCGATGAGTGTCATCCCGCGCTGATCGTTGCGTGGTCGAGACGGGGCGGGAGCGTGGCGAATCGTGGCGAGATTGAAAGTGCTCATCGTTCGAGCCTCCAGGGGCCAGGGGTCTTCGTGTCGTCGTAGCGCCAGCGGCGCACGCGACCCGTGGCTTGGTTGACCGTGATGGCGCGCATGTTCCCGGATTCTCCGTCCGCGAGATCGCTGCTTGGGACGAGGTAGATCGTCCCGGTCTGCGCGGTTCCCAAGGGGTCGAAGGTGACCGCGGGCGGGCTGCCCGAGAAGGTCACTGCTGCGCTGATGTTGTTTCCGTCCAGCCCCTTCGTTCCGGCGGGATAGCCGTAGACGAGTCCGGAGGCGCTCGCGCTGAGCTCGAAGGTCTTCGTTTCCTCTCCGATGCCCGTGTCGACATTGCCGTCCGAGTTGTCATCATCGTGGACCGTGTACGACTGTGCCGTGATGTCGAAGGAGATTACCTCGTCATGCTGCTCGAAGGCGGCCCTCGATCGTGCTTGCTCGAGGCGCCGGGCGAGTTCCGAGGCGGCGGCCGAGGCGCGCCACCCCCCCGTGTCCGCCGTGTAGACGCCGATCCCCGCAACGATTCCGATCAGCGCGACGACGGCGAGCATTTCGGCAAGCGAGAAGCCACGCTCGTCTGCGAGAAGTCCTGGTTTTTCTATGCCAACGCTCATTCGATGCACCTCGCCCGTCCATGAGTTCCCCCAGAGCAATATAGGCACGAGGCGTGCCGCGACTAGCTGCTCTAGAGAATTGGATACAGAGGCGGGGGGGACTAATGCAACTTGCATGCCGTGTACACGGCGGGCGGACGCGGAGCGGTGCAAACGTTTGCGGCCCGGTCTGGCTCATGGGGAGAGTTCGCCCGCGGGGAGGCGGTGACAATCCTGTGTGGCGGTGTCGGATTTCGTACACTGCGAATTCGTTGACAGGAGCGGTGCGACTGCCAACGGTTGTCAGCTCGATGTTTGGAAAACGAACAGCCCGCGAGTCATGAGCCCGGACTATGCGTGACCCTTCGAGACGAAACGCCGCAGCTGTGTGCTGGGTGGCCCGCACATAGCGATGCCCGACTGAGCTGCCGTCGTAGGCCACTCCCCAGGGAGGACCTTGCGAGTAGGGGGGAGAAGGCCCCTAAAAGGCCTGGACAGCGAGCCGATCCGGTGTTTCGGACGAAGGGCTCGTGCAGAGTCCGGGTTGGGGCGGCTGGTGCCGGAGGAGGGACTCGAACCCTCAAGAGCCGAAGCCCGGCGGATTTTGAATCCGCTGCGTCTGCCAGTTCCGCCACTCCGGCAAGAGAACAAGAACCCGTGCCTACGCTTGTGAAGGCGGGATTCTACCTTGCCGGGCTGGAAGGTGCATCCGGCCAGGATTCCTTCGCCGGGTTGAAATAGGCGAAGTAGAGCTCGGGAAATGCGGCCCGGACCTTCTTCATCCATCGGTCCACACCGAAGCCACAGGGAAGACGATCGGGAAGCGAAAGGGCTTCGAGGTAGAGGTCGGGATCGATGTTCAGGTTGCGGGCCTGGATGACGCGGACACCGGCGTTGCGGATCAGTGCCGAGAGTGCCTCGAACTCCTCGTCCGTGTCGGTGATGCCGGGGAAGATGAAGTAGTTCAGGGAAACGAGGCCCCCTGCGCGGGAGACGACCTGTCCCGAGCGAACGAGGTCGGCGAAGGCATAGCCCTTCGGCCGGTAGTAGCGCTCGTAGATCTCTGGCCGGGCGGAATTAAGGCTGATGCGAATGCTGTCCAGGCCGGCAGCGACCAGGCGGGTGACCGCGTCAGGGCGCGAGGCGTTCGTGTTGAGATTCACCGAGCCGCGCTGGGTGCGGCTCCGGATCTTGCGGATCGAGGTCTCGATCAACTCGGCCTGCAGGAGCGGCTCGCCTTCGCAACCCTGGCCGAAGGAGACGACGGGCCGCGGCGCGGACTCGAGGTGCGGAATCGCCATCTCCGCGATTTCCTCTGCCGTGGGCACGAAGCGCAACCGCGGCTGGGTGACCGGGACCTCGCTTCCCGGCTGGAAGGAGATGCAGCCGACGCAGTTCGCGTTGCACGCCGGGCTGGTGGGGAGTGGGGCCTCCCAGCGGCCCAGGACGAAATTCCGGGCGGCCGGGCAACAGTAGTCGAGCGCGCAGTTCTTCACGAGGTGCTCTACCAGGCGATTGCCATCGTGTCGCGCCAGCACCTCCTTGGCTCGGCGCTCGATCTCGCTTTCATCGAAGTTCACGAGATCCTGGCGCTGGTCCGGGTCGACCCGGATGGCGGGCGCGACGAAGGAGTCCCCCTTGAAGCCGATCGCACAGTAGGCGTAGAGCGGGAGGGGGCCCGCGCCCTCCGTCTTCTTCCAGGGGGCCAGGTAAAGGTGGGTATAGGCGGGGGGCAGGAACGTACACGCAGCGAAAACTTCTCGCCCCCCGTACTCGTCGAGGATGACGGGGCGACCCTGCTCGGGGTCCCAACCGACGGGGCGGCGATCGGGAAGGCGGAAGAGCAGAGAGCCTTGGGGCAGGCTCTTCCATGCTCCGGGCTTGGGTCGTGCCCAGGTCCCCCCGGAGCGGCCAAGGGCCCACAACTCCGGGATTTCGAACACGTTGCCGTCCGCATCCGCGGCGACGAGGAGGGGAATCTTCCGTTGACGTCTGGCCATGGCTGGATTCTGCGGTCAGGAGGGCAGGGACGCCAATCCTCGTGCTACCCGCATCTTGCCGCGATACAGGCTCTGCGAGTCGCAGGGGGCGACCTGCCCGTTGCCATTTTATCTAATCTCCTTTATTATCAACGGTATTGGAACGGGGAACTGCCTGATCCGGGCGGCGCGTTGTGTGTTTGTGCGTACTCCGTTCCCTCGTTTTTGCGGAGGAGGCCGCTTTGAAGTTCAAGGTCGGTGACAAAGTTGTTTACCCAAACCATGGGGTGGGAGTCGTCAAGGAGATCCGCGAGCTGGGATACGGCGGGGACAACGCGACTTATATCAGTTTGCAGATCCTGCAGACCGACAGCCTCGTTATGGTTCCGGTGGAAAACAGCCAGGCCGTGGGCCTGCGCAAGCTCGTGCCGAAGACGCGCGTCGGCGGCGTGCTCGAACGGCTGAGAGACTCGGAAGTCTGCCTGCCCCAGGATTGGAAGGGCCGCTACCAGGACAACCAGGCGAAGATGCGTTCCGGAGACATCGAGCAGGTTGCTGAGGTCCTCAAGAACCTCTCGCACCTGAACTCGATCAAGACGCTGTCCTACCGCGAGAGAAAGATGCTCGATCGTGCGCGTTCGCTCGTCGTCTCAGAGTTGTCGGAGGCTTCGCGCAAGTCCCTCGATACGATGGAAGAGTTGGTGGACGAGGCCATGGGTCTTGGAGACGACGCGGCCGCGGTTACAGACCATTAGCCTTTCGGCGCCGCAGCGAGCAACCCGCGGCGTCTCTGCCGACCCTCGATGAATCTCCTGCATCTGCTCGCAGTCTTCCCTCGGCTCGCGCGTGAGTTCGTCGGTCGCCGCGTGGAGCGTGTGCTGCCTGTCGAGCGCCGAGGTGTGCACCTCATCCTCGATCGGAGTCGTCACGGTCTGCGCCTGGATCTCTCCCCAGGCAAGGGAATCGCCCTCGCGTGCTCCTCGGCCCCGCGGCGCCCCCGCGGGGGACGTTCCGCTTGGCCGGACTTCGCCGCACGGCTCGACCGGGATTGGCGGGACAAGGTTCTCGGAACGCTCCAGATCCACGCCGGCATTCCTGCCCTCCGGGCCGAGAGCGCGAGCGGAGGCTCTCTGACCCTCCTTTCGCTGCGGAACGGGGCCGTCCTCCTGGCTAGGTCCGCCGACGGCACTCGCCACTCCTTCCCCCGGGATCGGGTGGGAGACGCGGAACGAGCCCTTGAGACCGTTGGCGGTTTTCTCAGCGATCTGAATGCCTTGGGCGCGGCTCTCGAGCGCTGGGCGGCGATGAGGGAGGAGCTTACCCGCGAAGAAAGCATCATCAACCTGGGTGCAATCCTCCCGGCACTCTCTCGCGAGGGTGCTCAGCGGCTCTCTTCGGCAGAAGATGCGGATATCACAGGGTTTGTTGCTGCAATACGGGGAGGGGATCTCCCGGAGAGATCTCGCCGAAGGGTCCTCCCGGAACTCTGGGAGGGGCTGGAATCGAGCGATCTCCTGGAGGCGGGTGAGGCTTGGTATCTTGCGGCGATCGATACCGCCACGCTGGATGCTCGGCGCCAGGGTCTCGCTCGTATCGTGCGGGGGGAGACGAAGCGTCGGACCCGCGCCGTGGCGGCGATCGCCCGCGAGAGCGAGCGTGCTGAGGATCCGCAGGTCGTGCGCCGGCGGGCGGATGCGCTGATGGCGGCGGGTCCACGGCTTCCCCGTGGCGCCGATGGTTTCTGGGAGCTTTCCGACCCCTGGAATCCCGGAGAGACTCAGCGCATCGCCGTCGATCCGCCAGGCGCCACCTCCCATGAAGTGGCCGACAAGCTCTACTCGCGGGCCCGTAAGGAGGCGCGGGGGAGCAAGGTCCGGGAGGCCCGTGACAAGGAACTCCGCGGCGAGTTGAAGCGCCTTGAGCGCTTGGCCGAACAGTTGCGCGCCCTGCCAGGGGCCGGCGAGATCCTGGAAGCCGGTCTCGAGGAGGTCGAGTCCGGCCTCGAGGCGCTGGGCATCGCCGCCCGACCCGAGCACCGGGAGATTTCCGCCGCGCCGAAGAGTCACGCGCGGAGCGCGGACAAGGCAGCGAGGGTCTTCCATTCCCCCTCGGGTTTCGTCGTCCTGGTCGGCCGATCTTCCCGGCAGAACGATCGGCTCACCTTCAAGGTTGCGGGGCCGGACGACCTCTGGTTTCACGTGATGGGGCAGCCGGGAGCGCATGTTGTCTTGAGGACCGGAGATCGCCGCGACCCGCCCGAAGATGATTTGCTCTTCGCGGCGGGCTTGGCCGCAGCCTGGTCCCGCATCTGCGTCGGTGAGCGGGTTGATGTGCATATGGCCCGCCGGAAGCACGTCCGCAAGCCGCGCGGAGCCCCGCCCGGCGCGGTGACCGTGCGCAAGAGCAGGACCTTGCAGGTCGTGGTCCCGCCACGGCCGGATCTCCCACGGATCTGACGGAGGAGAGGGTGAGTCGCCCACGGTGGAGCGAAGAATGTTGCACACCGCGCTGAGTCCCTGGGATCTTGCATTGTCGAAAGAGCGGGAACAAGAGCAAACACTGACGGCGCGCTTTCAGGGCCTCCCACGAGGGTGCAACATTCTTCGCTCCACGGTGTGAATCGGCCACGGTGGAGCGAAGAATGTTGTCCACCGCGCTGAGTCTCCGGGATCTGGCATTGTCGAAAGAAAGGGAACAAGAACAAACACTGACGGCGCGCTCTCGGAGCCTTCCGCCAGGGTGCAACATTCTTCGCTCCACGGTGTGTTTCTCGCCTTCGATCGGCCAATTCGCGCTGTTGATCGCGCCGCTTTCGGCACCAATCGCCTCTATTCGTCGTGAACCGGGGCCAAACGATTGACCTGAGAGAGAACACAACCTATCGTCACCCTGATCTCGTTCGAACTTTGACTGATTTGTACGGAGGAAGCCGGCGTGGACTCATGCAGCCGCGCGTGGGCCGGGAGTGTGTGAGAGTTCATGTTCCGTAAGCTGCTGACTTGGATCTCCGGGCCTCTGATGGCCGCGTTCTTCCTCTGGCTCTGCTTCAGAGGGGTCTCGCTGGCAGATGTCTGGGAGCAGCTCAAGGGCGCGAACGCCAGTCTGCTCCTGCTCTCCATCGCGACGGTTCCCCTGCACCTGCTGACCCGCGCCTGGCGCTGGAGGACACTGTTAGGGCCTGCTGGCAAGAGCGTGCGCTTCATCGAACTTCTTTCCGCCGTGAGCATCGGTTACATGTCCTCTCTCCTGCCGGGGCGGGTGGGTGAGGTGCTCCGGCCGGCGCTCCTTTCTCGCAGGACCGGACTTCCTTTCGCCCCGACGCTGGCAACAGTCGGTGTCGAGCGTGTCATCCTCGATCTCATGGCTGTCCTGCTGTCCGGAGCGCTTGCACTGGTGCTACCAGTCAGTTACTCGGGCCTGGGAGCGGGAGCGGACGTCGCTCTGCTGGGCAAGATGCGCACACTGGGTGAATTCTCACTGGTAGGCGGCCTGGTGGCCCTGGTCCTGACATCCTTCCTGGCGCGCAAGCGCATCGTCATCCAGGCCAGCCTCGAGGCGCGGGCGCGCCGCTCGCATTTCCGGGTCTACCGTGCTGCTCTCTCATGGTTCGCCGGGCTCTTTCCCGGGCTCGTGGCGTTCGCAACGCTCCGGGGCATCGTGAGACTTGCCGCCGAGACGGCCGTGATTTGGAGCATCATCGGCATCGGGATTCAGTGGGGGATCCGGGCCTGCGGCGTGAATCTTGCTCCCGGGGCATGGTTGATCATGCTGCCGATCCTTGCGGTCGGAATCGGCATACCCACTCCTGGAGGAACGGGAACCTATCACCTCGCGATGAAGCTGGGACTCGTGAACCTCTTTGCGGCGGGCGAGAGCGCAGCCCTCGGAGCGGGTCTGGTTGTGCACGCGATCGCCTGGATTCCCGTCCTGATCATGGGAGGCTACTTCATCGCAAGGGGTGGTTTGTCCAGGTCCGGTGAGGGGTCCGGCGAGGTCCCGGAAGACGCTGCGCCGGAATTTTCGCGATGAAGTGTCCCTATTGCTCGTCGAACGACGACAAGGTCGTGGACTCCCGGGAGTCCGGAGGTGGAGAGGTCATTCGGCGCCGCCGGGAGTGTGCCTCGTGTTCCCGGCGTTTCACGTCTTACGAACGCATCGAAGAAGTTCCTGCGATGGTCATCAAGAAGGACGGCCGCCGGGAGATCTTCGACTCGCAGAAGCTCTTGTCCGGGCTCCTGATCGCATGCCAGAAGCGGGCTGTCAGCCGGCGCAGCCTGGAAGAGATCGTCGATGAGATCGCAGCGATGGCATCGGATGCCACGGATCGCGAACTGCCCACGGAGGCTATCGGTCAGACCGTGGCCGAGAGGTTGAAGAAGCTTGACCAGGTGGCCTACGTGCGCTTCGCTTCGGTCTACCGCGATTTTCAGGATGTTGAGGAGTTCCTATCCGAGATCAGGGGGCTCATCGGGCGCGGCAAGATGCGCCGGGAGCAGGAGGAACGATGAAACACAGGAAGGCGGGCACTCAGTTGGAAGTGGCGCGAATCCAAAGCGAGATCAATCGTCTCTTTGACACGCTGGTTCGCCTCCGCGATGGCGGAGGAGCTTCAGCAAGTGCCTGGACCCCGATGGTTGATGTTGCGGAGACTGGAGAGAGCCTGATGGTCGAGGTGGAATTGCCAGGTGTGGACTACACCTCCTTGCGGGTCCATGCACAATCAGGCCATCTCCTCGTAACGGGCAGCCGCCCACCGACGGGTCTGGCGAAAGAGAAGGGTGCGCAAGTGCTCCATGACGAGCGCGAATACGGTCCTTTCGAGCAGAAGATCCTGCTTGGCACGGCCGTCAACACGCACAAAGCCGAGGCCCGCATGGAGCATGGAGTGCTCTACGTGCAATTGCCCAAAGTTCCGAACCGGCGCGGCGAATCCGTGCCGATCCAGATCGAGGTCATCTGATGGTCCAGGATCAGCTGCGAGAGCCAGTCAGGATTCCTGACACCCTGCCGGTTCTGCCCCTGCGGGACATGGTGGTCTATCCCTTCATCATCGCGCCGCTGTCGATTGCCCGCGCCTCGAGCATCCGTGCCGTGGATCGTGCGCTCGCCAGCAACCGCATGGTTCTCCTGGCGACTCAGCGCGAGCGGGACGAGGACAATCCCACGGCGGCCGACCTCTACGAGGTGGGAACGGTGGCCGTTATCATGCGGATGCTGAAGCTTCCCGACGACCGCATTCGCGTCCTCGTGCAGGGGGTCTGCCGTGCCCGGTTGAACACCCTCGAAGACGGCGGGAGCTTCTTCGAAGGGAAGGTGGAGCCTCTCATCGAGGCGGTGAGCGACGACGATGCGGATCAGCCGATCGAGTGTGAAGCGCTCATGCGGACCGTCAAGAAGGCGCTGGAACGCGGCGTCAATCTCGGCAAGAATCTCCCCTCGGAGGTCCAGGTCATCGCCAACAACCTCGAGGATCCGGGCCGCCTCGCAGACCTCGTGGCGTCGAATCTCGAGCTGGATGCTTCCCAGGCCCAGGACGTTCTCGAGATGGTCGAGCCGATGGAGCGCCTTCGGGTCGTTGCCGGCCAGCTCAAGCGGGAGCTCGACCTGCTCTCGATGCAGCATGAGATCGACTCCCTCGCGCGGGACGAGATTGATCGCTCGCAGCGGGAGTACTACCTGCGCCAGCAGATGAAGGCGATTCGCAACGAACTAGGAGAGGGTTCCGAACTCGAGGAGGAGGTCGAGGAAATCCGGGACAAGCTAGCCGAGCGGGATCTGCCGGAGGCGGTGGTGGAGGAGATCGAGCGCGAACTCAAGCGTCTCGAACGCATGCATCCGGATGCGGCGGAGGCCGCGACGATACGAAACCACCTCGAGTGGTTGGTGGAACTTCCGTGGGACGTGGACACGGAGGACAACCTGGAGCTCAAACCGGCCCAGACGATCCTCGATGAGGATCACTACGGCCTCGACCCGGTCAAGGAGCGCATCATCGAGTACTTGGCGGTGCGCAAGCTGAAGGAGGCCCACCGTGGGCCGATCCTCTGCTTCGTGGGCCCCCCCGGTGTGGGGAAGACCTCCCTCGGCCGATCGATCGCCCGGGCCATGGGGCGCAACTTCGTTCGGGTGAGTCTCGGAGGCGTGCGGGACGAGGCCGAGATCCGCGGACACCGTAGGACCTACATCGGTTCGATGCCCGGCCGCATCATCCAGTCCGTTCGGCAGTCAGGCTCTCGGAATCCGGTAATGATGCTCGATGAGGTCGATAAGCTGGGCAATGATTTCCGCGGAGACCCGCAGGCTGCCCTGCTCGAGGTTCTCGATCCAGAGCAGAACTTCAGCTTCCGTGATCACTACCTCGGGGTGCCCTTTGACCTCAGCCGCGTGATGTTCATCGCCACTGCCAACCTGATGGATACGATTCATCCGGCCTTCCGTGACCGGATGGAGACGATTCGCCTGCCCGGATACACCGAGGAAGAAAAGCTCGAGATCGCGCGCCGGCACCTGATTCCCAAGCAGCTCGAGGAGAACGCGCTGCACGCCGGGAAGGTGCGCTTCAGTGAGGGCGCGATTCGCGAACTGATCAATCGCTATACCCGCGAGGCGGGCTTGCGAAACATGGAACGGCGCTTCGCGGCGATCGCCCGCAAGGTGGCGCGTCGGGTTGCGGAAGGCCGTCGGGTGCCGACGCGGATCAGCGCTTCGAGCCTCGAAACCTACCTTGGCCCTCCGCCGCCTCAGGCGGAGGAGACGCTCGAGGGAGCCATGGTCGGTGTGGCCACCGGCCTCGCCTGGACGGCGGCTGGCGGTGACGTTCTCTTTATCGAGGCTCTGCGCATGGGAGGCAAGGGGCGCCTGACGCTCACCGGTCAGCTCGGTGACGTGATGAAGGAGTCTGGCCAGGCAGCCCTATCGTGGGCCAGGAGTCGTGCCAGCAGCCTGGGCCTGCGGGATGAGGACTTTGACAACTCTGACATTCATGTGCACGTCCCTGAAGGCGCCATTCCCAAGGATGGTCCGTCCGCGGGGATTACGATCGCCTCGACCCTCGTCTCCGTCCTCACGAACCGGGCGGTACGCCGAAACGTTGCCATGACCGGGGAGATCACGCTGCGGGGGCGGGTGCTCCCGATCGGTGGCGTCAAGGAGAAGGTGCTTGCGGCCAGGCGGGCTGGCGCGACGCGCGTCATTCTGCCCAAGGCGAACGAAAAGGACCTGCGGGATCTCCCCAAGCCGGCGTTGAGGGATCTGGAGTTCAGCTTCGCGGAGATGATGGAGGATGTGCTCGCGGTCGCGTTGGAGCCGGCGCTGGAAGTGGCATCCCGCTGATCTTGCAGCACGCATTGCACCGGGTCTATTGCTTGGGCATGGCTTCGCACGCAAAATGCGCGGGCCATGCCTTTTTTCTACAAAAGAAAAGCTGATTTCCGGCTAGACGCCCGGGGGTCTGCCCCCGTAGGGGAGTCAGAGCGCTCTCGGTGCCTCCGAAGATGAGGGCGGGCGAGAGTGAGCTGATTCGCCGGGCGGCCGCGGGAGACCGCGAGGCGTTCGATCGGCTGATCGAACCCCGATGGGAGCGTATTTTTCGGATCGCTTTGAGGATCATCGGACAGTGGGCGGAGGCCGAAGACGTGGCCCAACAGGCCTGTCTGAGGTTGTGGGAGAAGCTGGACACCTTTCAGCAGGGAGAGGATCTCGACGGATGGACCTATCGGATCGTTGCCAATCTCGCGATCGATGCCCTCAGGAGGCGTCGTGCCCGCCCGGAGTCACCGCTGCCGGTGGGTGGCGAAGAGGCCCGGCCCTGGGAGCCTGCGGACCGCGGGCCGGATCCCGTGGAACAGGTTCTGGCCCGGGAACTCGAGCGGGCGCTCGAAGACTTGACATCGTCCTTGCCACCCCGGCAGAAGGCGGTCTTCGTGCTCTCCCGGGTCGAAGGACTCCCGACCGCCGAGGTCGCGAGGATTCTTTCCGTGGCGCCGTCCACCGTGCGAAACCATCTATTCCAAGTCAGGGCCATGCTCGC